>CAZUAM010000737.1:0-3287 GCA_964618095.1 uncultured Planctomycetaceae bacterium
CCGGGCACGGCCGACACGGCCGTGGCACACAGATTCTAGCTTTCTGTGGGGTCGTTGTAATTCAACGGTATTGGGGCCTGCCCAGCGCGAGATCTGCGGCAAACACGTGCTTTGGGCACGCGGCGGGCAAGGTAAGCCGGCCAAATGTGCATAATCCGGGCTGGATGTTTCCCACCGGTGCCCGGTTTCTCTGCGAGCGACGGCAACCGGGCCCCACGAATACCCCTCTTCCGAGCCAATTCTTGGTCAATTTCTTTTCTTGTTGTCAGGAATGACCGGTCAGCGGCGGAATATAAATAGGGAGGGGTATATGCATAGAGAGGGTAGTAAGCACTGTGTGGGTAGGGTGAGTAACAACGGAAGATAGCAAAAGAGGGGCGAAGTGCCGCATGGCCGCGTTGGCAGCCCTTACGCTGCTTGGTCCGCTGGCTTGGTGGCTCGCCGGAGTTTAGATCTAAAAATCCACAAAGGGAAGGACAGCATAGTGAAACGCTCGACTGCTTGGCTCGCGGTGGTGGTGGTTCTGTTGATCGGCGGAGCGGCGGATGCGGCGGTGGAGCCGGCGTATGAGTATGACCTCGACAAGTCGCAGATTATGGGTGGTAACCCGCTTCCAGGCGTTCCCGAGTACATCTGGTGGTACGGGTGCAGCCCGACCGCCGGAGGCATGATGGTTGGCCATTGGGACGGCAAGCCCGGTTACGAGAACCTGTTTGAGGGGGATGCCAGCACCTGGTGGGGTGAGGAGGACCCCGACATAGGCATCACCGGAACGAGGAGCATGGTGGCCGGCACAGCCCACATTCTTGCCGGGGGTACCTGGGAGGGCCACGATCCGGATAGCCTTGCGGACTTTATGCGAACCGAGAGCGGCGGAACTTACGTGTCCTGGATCCGTCAAGGCCTGGAGGACTATGTCGAATGGGACAATCCCAACACGGCAACCGACGAGAGTAGCCCGGGAGCGGATCTCTATTTCGATGCGTTGGTGGAGCTCAGTGACGTCGCATACTACGGTGGTTCGTACGAGTACGCTGATTTCAAGGCCGAGATCGACGCCGGCCGCCCCGTGCTTCTGGGTCTAAGGACCTATGACCCGAGCGAAGGAGAATTTGTGGGCCACAGCGCCGTGGGATACGGGTATCAAGACGACATGTTCACGCTCCGCTGGTGGCACTGCCCCCTGCCCTGTGAAGACCCCGTAGAGGACGCTTTCCCGACTGTCGTCACGGTGGGCGGGTATGCCGTGATGGACACGTGGGGCAGCGGCACCGGCACGGCCGGCGCCCAGTGGCTAGGTCCTCCCCCGGCGTTTGCTGATGTCGACCCGATCATCGACGGCAATGATGTGGAATGGTGGCCGTTCCTCGAGTACGACGGCGCGAGTTTCGGCGACCGTTTGGACTGGATGGTCACCGGGGGGATTTCGATGGATATCAGGATCATTCCTGAACCGGCGTCGATCGTGATCTGGTTCCTCCTTGGAGGGCTGTGCGTTTTTGCCGGTTGGCGCCGCAGCCGCAAGGCCGCCGGGCGCGGCCCCGCTCAATCCGGCTGAGACGCCGCATCAGGCGATCCCGTGGGCCCGTTCGTAGCCCGCGATCTTTTCCTGCTGCTGAAGGGTGAGGGCGATCTCGTCCAGACCCTCCAATAGGCAGCGGCGGCGAGAGTCGTCGAGCTGGAAGGAGAGCTTCAGGGCGTGCTCGTCGCTGATCGTGCACGCCTGAAGATCGACGGTCAGCCGGTAGCCCGGATGCCCCGCGGCCCGGGCGAACAGCTCCTCGACGGTGGCCTCGTCGAGGGTAATCGGCAAGAGGCCGTTTTTGAAGCAGTTGTTGTAGAAGATATCGGCGAAGCTGGGTGCCAGGAGCGCGCGGAAGCCGTAGTCCTCCAGGGCCCAGGCGGCGTGTTCGCGGCTGGAGCCGCAGCCGAAGTTACGCCGGGTCAGCAAGATGCTAGCTCCGGCGTATTCGGGCCGGTTGAGTTCAAACTGGGGATTGTCCGCTCCGTCCTCGGTGAACCGCCAATCGAAGAAGAGGAAGCGGCCGAAGCCGGTCCGCTCGATCCGCTTGAGAAACTGCTTGGGTGTGATCTGGTCGGTGTCCACGTCGGGGCGGTCCATGGGCAGGACCAGCCCGGTGTGGCGAGTGAAGGCTTGCACAGTTGGGATTCTCCTTAGGCTAAGCCGCAAGCGGCTGTTTGTCAGGGGTAAGCCGCAAGGGGCTATTTGTAGTTCCATTGTCTGACGTCGACGAAATGTCCGGCCACCGCGGCGGCCGCGGCCATGGCGGGGGAGACCAGGTGGGTGCGGCCTCCCTTGCCCTGCCGGCCCTCGAAGTTGCGGTTGCTGGTCGACGCGCAGCGCTGGCCGGGCTCGAGTTTGTCGGGGTTCATGGCCAGGCACATACTGCAACCGGGCTGGCGCCACTGGAAGCCGGCCCGGGTAAAGATCTCGTGGAGTCCTTCGGCCTCGGCCTGTTGTTTGACGAGTCCGCTTCCGGGCACGACGAGGGCCTCGACACCTTGGGCGACGCGATGGCCTCGGAGCACCGCCGCGGCGGAGCGGAGGTCCTCGATCCGCCCGTTGGTGCACGAGCCGATGAAGACGCGGTCGACGGCCAGTGAGGTGAGGGGCGTGCCGGGCGCGAGGCCCATGTACTGGAGCGCCTTGGCAACTGCCTGTTGCTCGGAGCGGTCGTGGAAATCGGCGGGTTGGGGGATCTTTCCGCCGATTTCGGTGACCTGGCCGGGGTTGGTTCCCCAGGTGACCTGCGGGGGGATCCCAGCGGCGTCGAAGACCTCGAGGCGATCGTAGCGGGCGCCGGGGTCGGTAGGCAGTCGTTTCCAGCGCCCAAGGGCCGCATCGAAATCCTCCGGCGCGAACTGGCGGTCGCGGAGGTAGCGGAAAGTCGTCTCGTCGGGGGCGACCAGCCCGGCCCGGGCGCCGGCCTCGATCGTCATGTTGCAGACGGTCATCCGCCCTTCCATGCTCAGCGAGCGGACGGCCTGGCCGGTGTACTCGATGTAGTAACCGGTCCCGCCGCTGGTCGAGATGCGGCCGATCAGGTAGAGGATCAGGTCCTTGGCTGTGACGCCCGCGGGGAGGCGGCCGTCGACGCGGATTTCGAGCGATTTGGGCTGGTGCTGGGGGAGGGTTTGGGTGGCCAGGATGTGCTCGACCTCGCTGGTGCCGACGCCGAAGGCCAGGGCGCCGAAGGCCCCGTGGGTGGCGGTGTGGCTGTCGCCGCAGACGATCGTCATTCCGGGCTGGGTCAGGCCCAACTCGG
>CAZUAM010000738.1:0-3275 GCA_964618095.1 uncultured Planctomycetaceae bacterium
CATTCCCCGCTGCTCATGCCCCAGCAATCCTCGGTTTATGAATAATCCGGGCTAAACGCTCGGGGCGGCCGCGTCGAGCGCCGCGCGGACCGCTTCCAACTGGCCGGCCGAACCGAGCCTTTGGTTCTTCTCGGCGATGTAGTCGGCGTAGGCGGGCATGAAGAGCTTCCCGGGGGGTCGGAGGTCGAAATTCTCCGGGTTGTCGCGGAACGACTCGCGGTGGATGGCACACCAGACCAACCGGCCATCGGTGTCGATGTTGACCTTGCAGACGCCCATCTTGGCCGCCGGCAGGTACTGATCCTCGGAGACGCCGCTGGTGCTTGGCATGTTTCCGCCGGCCCGGTTGATCCGCTCGACCCAGGCCTTGGGCACGCTGCTGGAGCCGTGCATCACCAGCGGGAACCGCTTGGGCAGGACCTTCTGGATCTTCTCCAAGACGTCGAAGTGCAGGCTTTGGGAGCCGGCAAACTTGTACGCCCCGTGCGAGGTGCCGATGGCCACGGCCAGCGAATCGCAGCCGCTTTTTTCCACGAATTCGACCGCCTCCGCCGGCTCGGTCAGGCAGACACTGCCCACGATGTCTTCCTCGACGCCGCCGAGCTGGCCCAGCTCGGCCTCGACCACGATTCCCTTCTGGTGGGCCCGATCGACGACCCGACGGGTAATCTCGATGTTCTTGGGGAGTTCCTCGTGCGAGGCGTCGATCATCACCGAGCTGTAGAAGCCGCTGTCAATGCAGTCATAGCAGGCTTCCTCGGTGCCGTGGTCCAGGTGGACGGCGAAGACGGCCTGGGGAAAGATCTCGTCGGCGGTGCGGATCATCGCTTCCAGGAAGCGTTTGTCGGTATAGGCTCGGGCGCCGCGGGAGATCTGGAGGATGAAGGGGGCACTGCGTGCGGGATCGACCGGGTCGTCGTTGGATTTCGACTTGCCCAGGTTCCCCCGAAACAGCCCTACGGTCTGCTCGAGATTGTTGATGTTGTAGGCCCCCACGGCGTAATTGCCGTAGGCTTGTTTGAACAGTTGATTGGTGGTGACGATCATGGGTACCCTTCAGTTTTCCGCCCCGAAGCAGCCCGGGCCAACCGTTGGCCCGGCCACACTGGAACGATTGGACGATTTCCGTAACCGTGCAATTTTACGTCACGCCCAGCAGACATGCCTGGGGGGCGCTATGGCGATAGGCCACGTTCCCTCTCCCGGAGGGAGGGCGAGAAATCCTTACATTGCCCCCGGCGGGCATCGGCGGTACAATCGGCCAGCCTGTCCTGTCCCCTCGGGTGACCTCGTTCAAGGATGACGAGTCGATGAGCACGGAAGCTGCCACCCAGCCGGCCCCGCTGAGCCCCTTCGAGCAACTCCGCCACGCCCGGCAGATTCTCCAGACCGAGAGCCGCTCGCTGGTGGAGGTGGCCAAGCGGCTGGACGATGAGTTTTGCCGGGCGGTCGAGTATCTCTACGGGTGCCGGGGCAACGTGATCGTGTCGGGGATGGGCAAGGCGGGGCTGATCGGACAGAAGATCATGGCCACGCTGGCCTCGACCGGCACCCCCAGCCACTGCCTGCACCCGGCCGAGGCGGTCCACGGGGACCTGGGGCGGGTGCACGCCCAAGACGTGATGCTGATCCTTTCCCAGAGCGGGGAGACCGAGGAAGTCGTGCGGCTGTTGCCTTCGCTGGCCGAGCTGGGCGTGCCCATCCTGGCGATCACCTCCCGGGCCGAGAGCACGCTGGGGCGGGCGGCCACGGTGACCATCGAGCTGGGTCCGCTGGAGGAGGCGTGCTGGCTGGGGCTGGCCCCGAGCACGAGCACCACGGCGATGCTGGCCTTGGGCGACGCCTTGGCTTTGGTGACCAGCCGGATGCGCCATTTCGGCCGCGAGGACTTCGCCCGGTTCCATCCCGCCGGGAGCCTGGGCCAACGGCTCAGTAAGGTCGAAGACCACATGCGCCCGCTGCCGCAGTGCCGCCTGGCCTCGGAGGGACAGACTGTGCGCGAGGTGCTGATTACGGTGAGCGTGGCGGGACGGCGGACCGGTGCGACCATGCTGACTGACGAGGAGGGGAAGCTCTCCGGGATCTTCACCGACAGCGATCTGGCCCGGCTGTTCGAGCAGCGCCGCGACCGGGAGCTGGACGGTCCGATCCGCAACGTGATGACGGCCGATCCGCTGACGGTCGGCTTAGGCTCGATGATGTTCGACGCGGTGGTCGTCATGGCGGGGCGGAAGATCAGCGAGCTGCCGGTGGTCGACGCCCAGGGCAGGCCAGTGGGGTTGATCGACATCACGGACGTGGTGGGCCTGATGCCCAAGGAGGCCGCCGCGGACGGTCGGACTCCGGCCACGTGGGTTTCCACGGCCCCTTGTCGCGTGTTTCCCGAACCGCCCGAACCGGAGGAGGGTGCAGAAACGTAAAGGACTGTACGGGGACGGCATTTGTATTGCCGTTGCGGATCGACGCCCGATACCCAAAGGGGCGGCAGTGCAACAGTTACCTCGACGACTTGTGCAAATGCCGCCCGAATAACGTTATCGTCCTTCCAGCCCCTAGCCCCTGACCGCTCCCCCCTAATCCCTACACCTTGACATGGACCTGGACGAGCGCTGCCAGCGGATCGAGTTGATCCTTTCGGACGTGGACGGGGTGTTGACCGACGGCGGGATCGTGCTGGACAACCAGGGGATCGAGACCAAGCGATTCTGCATTCGCGACGGGCAGGGCATCCGGCTGTGGCAGAAGGCCGGATACCGGTTCGGCGTGATTTCGCTGCGGAGTTCGCAGATCGTGAAGATGCGGGCGGAAGAGTTGGGTATCGAGATCGTCCGCCAGGGAACCGGGAACAAACTGGCCGCCTTGCAGCAGATCCGGGAGGAGTTGGGGCTGAAGCCCGAGCAGACCTGTTACCTGGGCGACGATCTACCCGATCTGCCGGCGGTCCGCGCCGTGGGGTTGGGGGTGGCGGCGGCCGATGCCTGTGACGAACTTCGCCGGGCGGCCCACTACGTGACTACCGCCGCAGGTGGCTCGGGCGTGGTCCGCGAAACCGTGGAGATGATTCTCAAGGCCCAGCGCCGCTGGGACGACGTGATCCAGATGTACTTGTAGGGAGAGTGGTGAGTGGTGAGTGAGAAATGGGGATCGCTCTGCGCTCATCGTTCTTCGTGGTTGAGAAAGATGCGCGGAAGCCGTCGAGAAGCCTCGTAGTGCGACTAGCCCCCAATCCCCAATCCCCAATCCCCAATCCCCAATCCCCAATCCCCAATCCCCAA
>CAZUAM010000739.1:0-3273 GCA_964618095.1 uncultured Planctomycetaceae bacterium
GGGGGATTAGCTCAGTTGGGAGAGCGTCTGGCTGGCAGCCAGAAGGTCAGGGGTTCGAGCCCCCTATCCTCCACACGCAAAGCCTTACGTAGCAATGAGTTATGTAAGGCTTTCTTTGTCAGCCGGGTAGGTGAGAGTCGCGGTCCTGCGCCGGTGCTACGGCAGGCTCCGATTGTGGCCGCCGGAGCGGCCCGTTGTTGCGCATTCGGCGACCGGACGGCAAATGAAGAGCCCCGCCACGGGGCCACTGGGGGCTCTGGTGGGCAGGGATTCAGCACAGGCAGGAGTGCGAGAGATAGACGCCCAGTGCAACCGAGGAATGTGGATCTGTCAATAGACAAATGGCGGTTCTATGGGATTGGCGCGCTGCACTATTGACACCGCGGTCGCGTATTCGATAATAGTGAGGCAGCGGAGAATCTGACGACTCCCCGGTCTTCCGACCGGTTGGGCCGGCCTATATGACCGGCCCTTACTTTGCGCCGGGCTCGAAAGGGAGTGTCGCGACATGCCGTCCACAGTTCCACCCCACAAGCGGGCCATCGTGTATGTAGACGGATTCAATCTCTACTACGGCGCGATTCGCGGAGGGCCGGACAAGTGGTTGAACTTAGAACGCTACTTCTCCTTGCTGCGCCCGCATGACGACATTCGGTTGATCCGCTACTTCACGGCTCTTGTTCGCGGGTCCCATCAAGTGAATCAGCGCATGTATCTACGCGCGCTCGAAAGCCTTCCGTCGGTTGAAGTTTTTCTTGGTGGCTTTAAGGCCAAACATATTGGGTGCAAAGTGCAGGGCTGCAACTTCTCGGGACCGCGGTTCTTTGTTCGATATGAGGAGAAACGCACGGACGTGAACATCGGAATCCGGATGCTTGATGACGCATATCAAGACCTGTGCGACCGCATGATCCTTGTCAGCGGCGATTCTGATCTCGTTCCGGCCGTCAACCACGTGAAGAAGCTCTTTCCGTCGAAAGAGATCATCGTTTACGTTCCCGCACGAGACCAGGTTCGGGGCGCGGCTGTGGAGCTGCGCTCTGCTGCCGATAAGGATCGCCGTCTGCCTCTTCAACTCCTGCAACGCAGCCAATTCCCTGCATCGTTCGCCGACAGCAGCGGACAAACAATAACGAAACCACCCCATTGGTGAGGCTGTCGCTTCGTTTTGCGCAGAACCTCGGACACTACCCGTTCTTCACGCAGGATTCCGCCGGAGCCCGGGTATAGAAGTATGCAAGCGAAACGAATTCGGCAAGGAGGTGCGCGATGCACCGGACACTCGTACTTGCGGCAGCCCTGATCGTGTTCATGGGCACCGCGGCCGCCCAAACCGCACACGGCGGCACACCGTTTGACAAAGTCACCGCTTGAGTCGACGAGGGCTGCGAGTGGTTCGCCACGCTTTCCGGCTGGCGGTGGCTCCATCCGGCGCCCCCTCCGCCCAGCACCACACATCAGTATCTTCAGGTCCCCTTGCGATGGAAACAGGAGCGAAAACAACCGCCCACAAGCAAGCCGCACAACGTAACACGTGAGACTGGCACCGGTGGGCCCCCTGCCGGCGGCAGCTCGTGGTCCGGCACCTGGCCGGGATTCCGCTCTTTTTGAACCGGGTGGGTGGTACGGGCCACTCGTGGCCCGGTGAAGCACCGGCCACCGGTGCGGTCGGCAGATCGAACCGAAACGTCTCCCTGAACTTGCGGGGAAGGTTCCTCGAAAACCCGGCAAGATTCCCGGCCTTGCGGCAACAATGTCTCTGGCTGCTCGACGCCGCTGCCGCCGCCAAGGCCTGGTCCTCGCCGTGGCCGGCCGATAGAATCCGGAAAACTCGTCGGGGCTGTCTCCAAAGACCTTGGCTCAGGAGGTGCAACATGAATCTGACCAGAACGCTCGTGGCCCTGCTTGCCTCGCTGGCCGTCGGCGTGGCGTGCCCCCTTGCATGGGCGGCCGTGGACGTGGACGTGGCCGTTTCGCTCCAAGACGCCGTCAAGCAAGGGAAAGTCGACGTGCAGGTCACCAGCCTCGGCGGCGCAACCGGCAACACGATTCGCGTGGACGTTAAGCGCAAGGTGGCCGAGGACCTGCGGATCAAGATTACGCCCGGCACCGTCTTCATCGCCAAGGGCGGCAAGGTCCAGAACATGGCCGGCGGCAAAATCAAGGGCGAGTACGTCTCCAAGAGCACCTATCGGCCCACCTCGGTGATCGTCCTGGCCGATAACGCCAAACATTCCTATCTGGTGGAATCCTTCTGCATGGATTACCACAAGCCCGCCCCCAAACGCTCCCACTCCTTCAGCCTCGCCCTGGCCGACCAACGCGCCTCCCGAATCCTCAAGCCCCCCAAAGACGTGTCGCCCTCGCCGTGGGCGTTCCAATGCGCCTTGTGGATGGATCGGGCCGGTGTCTCCGCGGCCGAGCTGAAAAAGCGCTATCCGAGCCGGGTCACCAACGTGGAGGTCCGCGTCGCCCAGCAGTTGCTTCGCCACGCCGAAAAGACGGGAACTGCCGAAATCCCCAAGGATATTTCCCCCAATGTCCGCGTGGAAATCGAAAGACTCTACTCCTCCGATCCCAAGGTCCGCGCCGACGCCGTCAAAAACCTGGGAGCGATGGGTGGGCAAGCAGCACCCGCCATCCCCTTCGTGGCCGTCAACGTCATCAACCCCAAAACCGGAACCACCCGAGTCCACGTCGGCACCGGTGCCGACGACGCAGCCCAGTGGCTCGAAGCCGTGGGCCTGCCTTCCCTTGGCGTATTCGTCGACGTGCTCACCGGCCCGGGCGGCACCTCCGTCTCGGTGGATGCAGGCAACCTGCTGCAAACCATCCGAGACGCCCGCGTCGGACGCCTCACCGCGAATCTGAAGCACCGCAATGCGCGCGTCCGCCAGAGAGCGGCCATGGTCCTGGGGTCGATCAAGGACCCCCGCGCCGTGGAACCCTTGATTGCGGCCTTGAAGGACCAGGACTCGGTCGTCCAACAGGAGGCGGCCGGGGCGTTGGAAAAGATCACCGGCAAGGATTTCGGCCAAGACCACGACAAGTGGCACGGCTGGTGGCAGAAGAACAAGAGTACCGTTCTTCAAGGCGAGCAAACCGAGTAGCAGATGGCCCGTGCGGTTTTCGGAGCCTCACTGTTTCTCCGTCGCCGTTGCCGATCTCGGGTGGCCGAACCGGGTGGCCAACTGAGCAATGAGCCCGTCGCCCGTTGACTAGCCCGGATTATTCATAGGACCATCGTCGGGTAGGTATTCGCGTGCCACGGCT
>CAZUAM010000740.1:0-3263 GCA_964618095.1 uncultured Planctomycetaceae bacterium
ATCGAGCCGGGCACACCGGCCTTATGAGAGCCGGCTAAATAGGATTTCGTGATTCCGGGAATTCCGCAATGTTCAGCCCCGGCGGCCGCGGCGGGACTTGCCGCCGCGTAGCCGCGGCGGCTAAACGCTCCTGCTTTTCGAGTGACGAAGGGGAGAGTCGAACTCCCACGCCCTTGCCGGGCACGACGTTCTGAGCGTCGCGTGTCTACCGATTCCACCACTTCGCCGTAAGCAGCCCGCACGGGGGTCGAACCCGCATCGCCAGGTTGAGGGCCTGGTATCCTGCCGTTAGACGAACGGGCCATTTCAGTGCGCCGGGCAGCGACCGACGCTGCGCGTCGGTCTCCGAACCTGCACAGCCCGAAGGCGGGTGGGTTACGGCCACTGGGGCTCGCCAATGCCCAGCCGACGCATGTTCAAGTAGCACGGGAGGGAGTCGAACCCACAATCACCAAGGTTTGAGCTTGGCCGCTCTGCCTACTTGGCGTACCGTGCCATCAAGCGTCCCCGATGGGATTTGAACCCATGGCCTCCACCTTGACAGGGTGGCGAGCACTCCCGGCTGCTCCACGAGGACATCGTTGTTCGCAGTGGCTCAGGTGGGAGTCGAACCCACAGCAGCCCTGGTTCTAAGCCGGGGTGGTCTGCCAGTTGCCTACCGAGCCAAGGGAAATGATGAATGCAGAAGGATGAATGATGAATGAAATCACCCCGTCACCTCAGTAACAACTCATCCTTCATAATTCATCCTTCATCATTCATCATTCCCAAAGTGGTCCCGGATGGAGTTGAACCATCGTCTCCTGGATGTGAGCCAAGCGTCGTCGCCGTTGGACCACGGGACCAGCCGTCGTAAGGCACGCCCCCAAGGACTCGAACCGGAGACCAACTGGGTTGGAACCAGTCATGCTGCCAATTACACCAGGCACGCGCAGTTCTCAGCGGAAGGCGAGGGACTCGAACCCCCAAGCGGCTCGCGCCGCCGCCTGTTTTCAAGACAGGTTCCTCATCCGGCCGGATGCCTTCCACTTGCCGATAAGCTGCGGGGGCTGGAATCGAACCAACTTTAAGGCGTTCAGAGCGCCCCGTCTTACCGTTAGACGACCCCGCATCAATCATTCGAGACACGCTCGCCTCGAAAAGGCTTGGGGAGAAGGAGTCGAACCTCCGCTTCCTGGTTCAAAGCCAAGCGGCCTGCCGCTAGCCGATCCCCGATCGTCCAAGAGTGCCCTGCGGGAGTCGAACCCGCCTTGCCAGCTTGGAAGGCTGGAACCTCTGCCGCTCGGTCAAGGGCACATCGGTGACGGGGTGAGGGGGTGAGGGGGTGACAACGTTGCGATAAACTCTGTCACCCCCTCACCCCGTCACCCCCTCACCCCGTCACCCCCTCACCCCGTCACCTCCTCACCCCAAGGCTCCGGTGGGAGGAATCGAACCTCCAATCTTCGGCTTAACAGGCCGCCGCCGTACCGTTTGGCCACACCGGATCATCTCAGTCAGGACGGCTGGATTCGAACCAGCGATCTCCTGCCCCCAAGGCAGGCGGAATACCAGGCTTTCCTACGTCCTGAATCCTGAGAGCGCCCAGCGGGAGTCGAACCCACACTTCCGCCATGGCAAGGCGGCAGGCTGCCGCTACATCATGGGCGCTTGGTATCCGCCGAATTGTCAAAGATCTCAGAGCCCCGCGAGGGACTCAAACCCTCGTCGCCGCATTACGGGTGCGGTGTCTTCCCCGCTGCATCACCGGCGCTTGTTCTTCAAGTGGGACCGGTGGGCATCGAACCCACATCGTCCGGTTTAAGAGACCGGTGCATTACCCTGTCTGCCACAGCCCCAATCATCAAGTAGGAGCGGGAGGAATCGAACCTCCGGCCTGGGCCTTATAAGAGTCCTGCTCTGACCACTGAGCTACGCTCCCAGTGGGGCCGGCGGGACTCGAACCCGCATCACCCGGATTAAAAGTCCGGCGCCTATCCAATTCGGCCACAACCCCATTCCTGGGTCGGACCTATCCGTTTCAATCGACCTGCGTACAACATCGCTTGACTCCTGTATCTACTCGGTTCTCTCGCAAGCAGCTCGCATGGAAGTCGAACCCGGCCACCGACGCGCAGCGCTGCTCCTCCGCCTTGAAAGGGCGGTATCCTCAACCGATAGACGAACCAGCCGTATGGGCGCACGATCTCCGCGCAGTGGGCCGGGAGGCGCTCGAATCCTCGTCTCCTGGTCTTCAGCCAAGCGCTATACCGTCTCAGCTACCGGCCCGTGTTTCGGCGATTGCACGAAAAAACCCGATGCCGCTGTGACACCGGGTTTCGTGTGTTTCCCGTCGATTTGCGGCCAAGTGTCACAAGCGCAGAGGATGCCCGGACGGCGTATTCGCCGGATAATCGGCTATACGCCCTTGGCATCTCGGTTCGGCTTTGAGACTCGACCACAAGGAAATCATCGGTCCCTACCCTGGATTCGCCGGTTGCTGGGTTTCAAATCAGGCCCCGGACGGGGCCTCCCTCATACTCTCTATTGCCATTAGACGCCGAAAACCGTCAAAAGGTTCGCCGATTTTTCCGTTTCTCGGCTGGCGCCGAGCATATAGATACTCCCAGGCCGTTGTTTATTCCCGCGAGGCCCCAATTCCTATTGAGTCTGTAGCACCAGGAATAGGAAAACCTCTAAAGGCTGGTGGCGCGACGCTCCCGGTGTCGTCGCCGGTACGGTCATCCGAGGGATCTCCGATCGACGCCTTGGCATGGCTCCCGACATCGAATGTTCTGGCGGCGGCATCGCTGGGCGGCCGGTTGGACCATCTGATCCCGCCTTGGGGGGTCTCCATGGACGAACGGACCGGCAGCCACGGCATTTCGCCTTTTCTGGGAAAACCATCGACCCCAGCGACATTTCGCGTGACTTTTCGCACGTGAAAGACACTAACAGATAGAGAGCTGATCAGCGACTTGCGAGTGTGAGTTGTGTTACGGCGCACGAGTATGCGTACCGATTCAAAACTGGTCGAGGCCGCCCGCGGGGGCGACGTCGCCAGCTTAGGTGAGCTTTACCGGCGGCACTACACCGTCACGATGGGGGTCGCTCGATCCGTTCTGGGGGATTGGCACGCGGCCGAAGACGCCGTCCAGGAGTCGTTCGCGATCGCCTGCCGGGACCAAACAGTTTTTGCTGCCAAAACTCCGAACTTTGGGATCCTACGGGAGGGAAAAAGGGGACAGGTCCAATTTGCCGGAACGGCCCGAAGGGTGCTTCGC
>CAZUAM010000741.1:0-3253 GCA_964618095.1 uncultured Planctomycetaceae bacterium
GCCTTGCCGACTACCTTCTCGCTGCCGCCGTCGTGGTAATCCCAGGCGTTGTCGAAAAAGGTCATGCCGTTGTCGATCGCCTCGTGCATGATGGCAATGGCCTCGGCCTCGGGGATCGAGCCGATGTGCCAGCCGCCGAGACCGACAAGGGATACTTTTTCACCGGTCTTACCCAGCGGCCGCTTGGGCAGCCCGTCCGGACTGTCCTCCTGGGACGCCAGGACCGTGGCATCGATCCCGGCCAGCGCCACCCCGGCCGCCGCCTTCAAAAACTGCCGTCGACTGGCCTCGGTCATGGTGGTTACCTCCGTCAAGAGAAACTGGCTGTGTGGGACCGGGGTGAAAACGCCCGTGTGTGCCCCATGATCCTATGCGTTCCGACGGGGGAAGGCAAACGGGCGACCCCAAGTGACCATCGTCGTGGGTGCCGGAGTCCGCCGTTCTTGCCCTTCACAAGATCCGCTCCCGATCCGCCGAAACCGGTCGAATCCTCTCTGATTGTATCCTGGGAGGATCCGCTCCCAAAATACCTTTCGGGGGTACAACGTTCAAGAATAGGTTGTACACTTTCGGGTGGTTGAGGTCGAACGAAGTGAGCCCGCAGTGCCTGCCGCATGGAAACGGACGACCTCGCGCCGTTTCATGCCGCCTCGTTCTTCATCTCGATGGCTTTGAACCGGCAGAAGTGCTCCAGTTCCTTGGTAACATCGCCGTAGCAGGTCACGCGGTGCAGCCCGTGGGACCAGCTCTTCCAGAGCTTCTCCGCACTTCCGTCGACCTTGACCGTGATCTTGGTGCGGCAGCCCCGGTCCACCTCGGGTGCCTCGATGATCTGGCCGACAAAGTACGGGAGAAGATCGGTCCCCACCAATTTCGCCTGGGTGACTTTCTGGCCGACGCGCATCTTCACCTGGGGGACGACCCCTTCCTGGCGCTCCATAATCGTGCGCAATTTGTATGGCGCGGCCGGGCCGTCCGGACCGTCCATTTTCCTCGTCCCCATGCAGTGGGCCAGGATGATACTGTTGCGGGATTCGTCGACGGTGGGGTCACTGATGAAGCCGGGTCTGCCGGTGAGTCCCTGGAAGAGGATGTACGTCATGGCCGACTGGAGATCCGACTCGCAGATGCCGCCCAGCCCCATGTCGTTGAGCCTGGTAAAGCCGACGCAGGGGAAGGCGTAGCCCTGACAGAGTGGACGGTACATCGTGCCGTAGCAATCGACGGTGATTACGGTGGCGTCTTCATCGTCCAGCAGTTTCTCGAAGGCCAGTGCCAGCTTGCAGGACTTGATCACCGCTTCCCGCGACGGTTCCACGACTTCGACGGCGCCTTGGATCCATTTCTCGGCTTCGGCCCGCGCTTGGTCGTCGTCGACGGCGTTGCAGGCGTCGAGCACTCGTTCTAGCCCGATTTGCTTGATCTCGGTGCCGAATTTCTTCTTGACGGCGTCGGCCCCGCCAAAGGCCCGGGAAGTAACGTTGAGGATCTTGGCTTCTCTGAAGTGGTGGATCGCACGGAAGGGTCTGATGGCCGCTGCCAATTGACGGTAGTCGCTGGTCAGCATGCACCCCATTTTGGCTCCCAGATCTTGCTTTTGCAGGGCCCCGAAGCCAACCCACTCGTGCCCCGAATACGGCACAGCGAAGACCATGGTGGGCTGACCCACGCCGAGAATCTCATTCAAAATGGCGCTGATTCCCATCCTCAGATGGATCGCCAGGATCCCATCGACGTTTTTCAGCCTGGCTTTGAGTGGGCCGACCTGGTCCGCGGCGGTGACCAGCTCATCCACGACAAACTCGACGTCGGCCGTCTGCTTCTTGAGCTTGGCAAACTCCGACTTATAGAAGCGGACCTCATTCTCGAGATTCAAGTCGGGTTTCGGCCAGGCCCGAAGTCGCGGATCTCCCATGTAGATTCTGGCAACCTTGACTTTCGTTTTCCTACAGCCGGGGCTTACCAGTTTCGGTCGGTTCGGGCTCGCACCCGACGCCAGAACGCCTGGTCCCCCAAGGCATAAAGCGCTCCCCGCCAGTGTCAACTGGACAAACTCCCGTCGTTTCAGCTCGTTGCGCATGATGATCCTCCCGCTTAAATGTGACCGGACACGCACCGGAACCATTTTCGTCCCGAAATCACCCATGCGATTTGCGCGGACGATACGTCCCGATTGTCGGTCAGCCAATTCAGCCTGTCAACACCTGGAAGTCCGCATGAGAAGGGTATTACGCGTTTTTTCCGGCCAAACATCTCAATAGCGGTCTATTGACGTCTCCCAGCCGAGGATCGCCGGCAGGAGGGCCCCACCCAATTCGCTCGCCGTCTGGCTGCGCCGGTGCCGGCCCTTCTTGGCAGATCTCACGAAGCTGCCCTGCCCAACTCACGCGTGTATTGGGCGTTGGCGTTGACCTCGTCGAAGAATCGCGGATACATGCCGACGATCAGGCCGTCGGTCGGCTTGACGTGCTCGAAGGCGAAGCGGAAGGCGTTGCGGACCGTCGCCTGCTCGGCGCACTTCCGCCCGGCCGCGAGAATCTTGAACCCCAAGCAGGGCTGCTCGACTTGCCGGATCACCCGGGTCATGACCGAGGGGTCGTTCCGGTAGAACGGGTAGCTGATCTCGAGGGTCTCCGGCTGGGGCGTTTGTTGCCCGGGTTTGTGGAACGCTTTGCGCGTGAGGAAATAGAAACACGCCATAAAGAAATCGATCTCCCAGCCGTCGTCTGCGATCCTTTGGATGCAGTCGGGATTGTGGGCCGAGACGCCGGCCAAGAGGCCCCGGTCGTGGACCGCCTTGGTATAGTCGTGTACCTGCCGGCTCTTGCCTTCGCTGAACAAGCGGTCGGTCGCGCCGCCGTGGTGGACCATGGCGATCGGATGCGTCTCCTCGATCGTCTGCTTGATCTCCTCGGGTTTGGCGTGCAGGCAGATAAAGCTCATCTGCGAGCCCCGCTCGCGGACCTTGCGAAGGATTGCCGCCCCCTTGCCGGACGCGGCGTTGGAGAACTGGTGGGTATTGATCCCCGCACGCTCGCACGAGAGGAGGAACTCGGTCGTCCGGTCCAGAGTGAAGTATTCCCTCATGTGCCGGTCCACGTGGGGACCGAGGTAGGAGTATCCATTGATGGGATTCGAGCCCACGATCAGCCGGGTTACTCGGTGTTTCCCAAGCCCAATGGTGGGCATCGGCGGAGCAGGAGCGGGCAGACCCTCTCCGGCCTCCGACGTCGCGGCCAAGGCCACCCTCGAT
>CAZUAM010000742.1:0-3249 GCA_964618095.1 uncultured Planctomycetaceae bacterium
CCTGGCCGAAGTGGTCCTGCTGGGCAACATCGCTATCCGCACCGAGGAGAAACTGCTCTGGGACGGCGAGAACCTGCGGTTCACCAACTCCGAGGCGGCCAACAAGTTGATCAACCCGCCCTACCGAGCAGGCTGGAGCCTGTAGGCGTCCAGGCCCACGGCGGCAAGGACAACGTCGTGGACAACAACGTCTTCGTCCACTGCATGGCGGCCACAAGCTTCTCGCCGTGGGGCGAACCGCGGGAGAAGCAGTTTCAGTACTTCCACGTTTGCCATCTCGGCTGCCACGGTGGCCGGGGTCGAGCACAGCGAGCCCCCGGAAACTCGGCGAACTGGGGGCTCACTTCGTTCGACCCCAGCCACCCGTTGCCCAGACTTGGGACTACTGAGTTTACCAACAACCCGCTGCGGGCGGGCGAAACGGCTCGGCGGGTTTTGCCAGCGGTGCCTCACCACTCAGCCGCGACATAGGTCTCCGTTGGTGAAGACCTTGACCTCTCGCGGGTTGACGAACACCCGGCTGCCGGTTGTGATTTGCAGCGAACGGTACCGGTCTTGAGAGAGCTCCGCATGAAAGCGTTCCCCCGATGCACTGATCAGATCCAGACGAACCTTGGGACCTGCCGAGTGGACGTGCGTAACGGTGGCCTCGAAGCTGGGATGGCCGTTGCGCGTGGTATCCACTTCTAGATCGTGCGGGCGGACGAACACGCTGGCCGTCCGCGGCGGGGTGAGTGCGTGCTCGGGTGATTCCCATGCCAGCGTGGCGAAGTGCACTTTTCCGTCCTCCACCCGCCCGTGGAACTGGTTGACCTGACCCAGGAAATTCACCACGAACTCGGTTCGCGGCCGATGGAAGACCTCGTCCGGCGTGCCGACTTGCTCGATGCGCCCTTGGTTCATCACCGCCACGCGATCGGCCAATTCGAGGGCCTCGTCCTGGTCGTGGGTGACGAAGACGCTGGTGACGTGGATCTCCTCGTGCAGCCGCCGCAGCCACTGCCGGAGCTCGCGGCGGACCTTGGCGTCCAAGGCACCGAAAGGCTCGTCCAGCAAGAGCACTTTGGGCTCCATGGCCAGGGCCCTTGCCAAGGCCACCCGCTGCCGCTGGCCGCCCGAAAGCTGGTTGGAGTAACGGTTCGCCAAAAAGTCCAGTTGGACGAGCTTCAATAGCTGGTGGACCTTCTGGGCGATGCCCGCCCGCGATGGGCGCGATCGGCGAGGACGCACTCGCAGACCGAAAGCCACGTTCTCAAACACGGTCATGTGCCGAAACAACGCGTAGTGCTGGAAGACGAATCCCACTCGGCGGTTGGCCACGTGGCAGCCGGCAACGTCTTCGTGGTGGAAGCGGATCGGCCCGCTGCCCGCGTCGGGCTGTTCCAGTCCGGCAATGATCCGCAGCAGCGTGGTCTTTCCCGATCCCGAAGGTCCCAGCAGCGCCACCAGCTCCCCGGAGCCCACAGTCAGGCTCACCTCCTTCAACGCCGCAAAACTGCCAAAGGTCTTATTGATTCTTTGGACTTCGATGCTCATAATTCCTAGCCCTTTTTCATGTCGAGTTCGGCGCGGGCAAGCTGCCGGGCGATTCTCCATTCGAGCACTGACTTCAGTACCAGCGTCACCAGCGCGAGGATCGCCAGCAGCGAGGCGGCCGCGAACGCCGCCACAAAGTTGTACTCGTTGTAAAGAATCTCCACGTGCAACGGCATCGTGTTCGTCAGCCCGCGGATATGGCCGGAAACGACCGACACGGCGCCGAACTCCCCCATCGCACGCGCGTTGCATAGAATGATTCCGTACAGCAGCCCCCACTTGATGTTCGGCAGCGTCACCCGCCAAAACGTCTGCCAACCGCTCGCCCCAAGCACCCGAGCCGCCTCTTCCTCCTCGGTGCCCTGGGCCTGCATGAGCGGAATCAGCTCCCGTGCCACGAAAGGAAACGTGACAAACATCGTCACCAGAATGATTCCCGGAACCGCGAAGATGATCCGGACGTCGCAGCGCTGTAGCCACGGGCCCAGCCAGCCGCTCCGCCCGAACAGCAGCACGAACACCAGCCCCGCAATCACCGGCGACACCGTAAACGGCAGGTCAATCAGGGTCACCAGGATGTTTTTGCCCCGGAAATCGAACTTCCCGATCGCCCAGGCCGCCGCCACGCCGAACAGCGTGCTCAGCGGAACGGCCACCGCCGCGGTGGTCAAGGTTAGGCGGATCGCGGCCAACGCGTCGGGATCCCCAAAGGACCGAAAGTAGGCGGCCCACCCCTTGGCAAACGCCTGGGCGAACACCGCCACCAGCGGTACCAGCAGAAACAAACCCAAGAACCCCAGCGCGGTGCCGACCAACACCCAACGGACCCAGGGCGGTTCCGATGTCGCGCTTCCGGCACGTGATCGTGCAACAGACGTCGGGTGAACTGCCATCTCTCCAGCCACGGCGTTTCTATCTCCCGTCAAGCGTGGCGCCGGCTCCACCACTGCAAAAGGTTGATCGTAAGTAGCAACAGGAAGGACGCCGTCAACATCACCACGGCAATCACGGTGGCCCCGGTGTAGTCGTACTGCTCCAGCTTGGTCACGATCAACAGCGGGGCGATCTCGGTCTTCATGGGCATATTGCCCGCAATAAAGACCACCGAGCCGTACTCGCCCAGACCGCGGGCAAACGCCAGGGCGAACCCGGTCAGCAGTGCCGGAAGCACGGTGGGCAGGATCACCCGGAAAAACGTCTGAAAGCGGCCCGCACCCAAACTGGCGGCGGCTTCCTCGATCTCGGGGTCCAGGTCTTCCAAGGCCGGTTGAAGCGTCCGCACCACGAAAGGCAAACCGATAAACGTCAGTGCGATCACCACCCCCAACCGGCTGTAGGCCGCCTGGATTCCCAGCGGCTCCAGCCAACGGCCGATCCATCCGTTGGGAGCGTAGATCGAGGTCAGCGCTATCCCGGAGACGGCTGTGGGCAACGCAAACGGCAGATCGACCACGGCGTCCACGAGCTTTCTGCCGGGAAACGCATAGCGAACCAGCACCCAGGCCACCACAAAACCGAAGACCGCATTCACCCCCGCCCCCAGCAGTGAGGCCCCGAAGCTCAAACGGTACGATGCCAGCACTCGGGAGTTGGTCACCGTCTCGTAAAAACGCCCCGAGTCGATCGCGGCCGACTTCAGAAACAGCGCCGCCAGCGGGATCAGCACGATCAGGCCCAGGTACGAGAGCGCGAAGCCCATCGTCAGACCAAAAC
>CAZUAM010000743.1:0-3223 GCA_964618095.1 uncultured Planctomycetaceae bacterium
CGCCGTGCTGAGCTATCTGGGCGGGCTGCGGCCGGTGGGCAAGGCCGGCTTGGCCTTCGGCTCCTACGGCTGGGGTTCGGGCGGGGCGGAGGCCGTCGACGCCGCGCTGCGGGCCATGCAGTGGGAGATCCTCCGCGGGCCGCTAAGCCCCACTACCTACACCTTAATCAACCCCAACTGCTGTCCAAACATTGGGGTCCACCTCAAGCTCAATGTCGCTGAAAGTTGATCAATGGGCAGGCCGGCTCGACTGGTGAAGGCGTTGTAGAGTCGGTCTTCCGTATCTTGGCGACCGAATGCTTGAGTAAGGCTCGCTTGCGGGTCCATGTCGACCATGTGGACGTGGATTCCGTTACGACTGAGCAGCACGCCAAGTGCGGCGGCGGTCGTCGTCTTGGCGGTGCCAACTTCGTGGACAAGTTTGGACTTTGAGGTTTACTGCGCAGGACTTGCGGAGGGTGCAGTAGCGTGTAGACAGGTTGCGGAACACCCAGCCACTCCCCCTGTGCGATGGGGTCGAAGCTGTCCGGGAAAGCTAGCCAGGTCCTTTCTCGAACGCGCGCTCGGCTTCCTGGAACCTCTGAAACTCGTGAAACCTTTTGTACTCCTCCCACGGTGTATGTGTCGGGGGCTGCGATGCGGGCAACGGCTTGTGCGGACCGTCGGTACTAGATACGGCCTGGCCTGAATGTGCGGCCTCTTCTTGCCACCACCAGCCTACACCCAATTCTTTCGCCTTCTCCACGGAACAGATCAGCAACCGAAGCTGGATGCTCAGCAACTCCACGTCGCACAGCTTGACCCGAATGTCGCCGGCGATGACCACACCCGTGTTGAGCACTCGCTCCAGGATATCGGCGAGACTGTCTCCGTGGGTCGCTCGGGTTATCAATTGTGCTTGGGTCATGGGGCGTACAACTCGCTTCGGGCTAACGCAACTTGCCGAGTGGTCCGAGGTTCAGGTTGAGGTCTTCGTCGGTGAAGCCGAAGTATTCTCTGAGCTTCTCGATCTCTTCCGCCAACCGGAGAAACGTCTCTCCGAGACGCTCGACTTCTCCTTCC
Source organism: uncultured Planctomycetaceae bacterium (assembly GCA_964618095.1). Lineage (GTDB taxonomy): Bacteria > Planctomycetota > Planctomycetia > Pirellulales > Thermoguttaceae > CAZUAM01. The sequence continues at coordinate 1,063 of CAZUAM010000743.1, forward strand.
GTGAGCGAACCGCCATCGATCCGCCGCAGCGCTTGCCGCTCCAGCAGTTCCCGAAGCAACTCGACCAGCGTCAGGACCAACTGCGCCAGGCCGTTGCGGACGTTGTCCGGGTTGAGCCTGATTCTGGATGGCAAGTCGGCCACCGCCGCCGCACCAGCCGATTGGCGGGCCGGCCGACCGCGGGACAATTCGGAGAATAATCTGGCATAGCTCGTCATGGCCGATTTTCGATGAGCAGCGGATTCTCAAGCATGCCACGGCTCCGGTTGCTTTGAGTAACAGCCTCGTATCGGAGCGTACCAGCCCGCTTGGCGAGCCGTCTCCACCGAGGAGAGCGTCAGTTGCAGGCGGGCATAGATCAGGTCGATATCGGCTACCGAGATGGCCAGATCACCGCAGAGGACGACTCCTTGGTTGAGGAGACGATCCAACAGTTCGAGCACGGTGCTGTCCTCGGCCTCCGTGAGGTCCGCGTGGTCTTCCATGGTGACTTCCTCCGCCGAAACGATCCGGCTGTGTGATAGGACGAACGGCAAACGCGGGAATTCTTCAGCCTAGCCGTCCGCGTTTAGCGTTCTCTCAATTCCCTCAAGCCGTTCCAGTAGCCTGGCTTCCTGGATGTCGAATTTCTTTTCGTCGATCTGGCCCGATTCGAGCTGCTGGTGGAGTTCGGCCAAAGCGGCCAGGGCAGCCTTGTGCTGGCTGTCCAACTCCTGTTGTGCTGCGTCCTGGACCTGCCGACAGACGGCCGCCAATCCCTTCAGCGGGGCAAGCAAGATGTCATCCACGAGGAACATGAGAAACCTGCCTTGTGCAATCTTTTAAGTAGTGCGAATTCCTTCGCCTGACGACCAGGTGCTATGCCGGCCCCAGGTTCAGGTCGACGTCGGCGAAGTTGTGTGGGGCCCAGGGGCCGGTGTACTTGAAGCAATAGTTGTTGTCGAAATGGCGGGCGACGGCCTCGATCCCATCTTCCCACTGCCCTCGACGGCTCTTTTCCACCAGGCACGCCAACTTCATAATCATTTTTTCCTCGCCCGGGTCGATGGTGCGAATCTCGGCGCAGTACGGCGACAGGGCCTCGATCACCTGGCGGGTGTGGCGCTGCCGGTTATCCTGAAGCAGGGACTCGAACAGCTTGCCCATTTCGACCTTCTCTTCGAACGTGGGCTCCTTTCCCGGCCGGAACAGCCGGTCGCGCATTTGCTCCAACTCCCGGTGAGTGGCCACGAAGAACTCAAAGATGTTGGGGGTCTCCCAATAGATACCTAGACCCATCTCCACCTTGCCTCGCAGCCGCTTGAGCTGCTCGCGCAAGACGTCGCGATTCCGGCGGAGAACCTCTCGCAGTTGCTCTTCGCTACCGGCAATCGTGCCGAAGGCGGCGGGTAGAATCGGCTGCTGGTCGGTCAGGTCACGAAGCACGTGATGGTGTGCGGCCAGGTTCGATCGCTGGGGACGGATCTTTTGGGTAGTCACCCGGGTAACGATCGCCGCTAGAGAGCCCTCGACAACCTGCTCAACTTCGGCATTCTCAATGCCGGGGATCTCAACCGGCACGGTACCTTGCGCCACCGTGATTCCGTAAAGGTATAGTCCGGCCTCGACAGCATTTGTGGTAACTGCCACGCAACTTCCTCCTGAACAGAATCCTCCGGCGGCGGCTCTGCTGGCACGTCGCCGCTTCCGTGCTATATCGTCTCTTGCAGTGTGGGATCCTGGCCGGGCGGCCGGCTTACTACAAGCTCAACCCATTTGATCTGGCCGTCCTGGGTCCGGATGGCCATCAGGCCTCCGCAGGTGAAGCACTTGACCTGCCCGTCGTAGTCGTTGTAGCCGTCGCGCAGATCGACCGTGTGACCACAGGAGAGACAATTCAGTTTCATGGATTTTCTCCCTTTCAGCGTCTCGGGAATGTCAACCTTACTGGCCGAGGGGCCCTTCCCACTCGTAGGCCAGCACGTTGAGCAGGGCGTCGAGTCGCAGCAGGTAGCGCCTGTGATCGAGCACCGGCCGCTGGGTTTGAATCCCCAATGTCCTGAGGGTCGGATTGGGTTGCCACACGTCGGCTTCGGCCTCCCAGGCCGCTTCACCCGTGTCGACCGGGGCCATCCTGGTGACGTCGACTCGTTGGACCTCGGGTAAGACCGCTTCCAGGAAG
>CAZUAM010000744.1:0-3222 GCA_964618095.1 uncultured Planctomycetaceae bacterium
CTCTTCTGGGGGCTCGCTGCGCTCGACCCCAGCCACCCCAAGCACCGAGTTGCCACGAAAACTTGCCACACACGCGTCCGGGATTTGCCTACCTGCGCCAAGCAACGGTTTCCTCACCGATATCGTGCCGGATCGGCGGTCGCGTCAGTTTATTTCCATTACCGATCTGGTATAATCGGAAGCTGAGAAGAAGAGGCCCGCAGAGGCAGATTCCTGCATGACATGTTACGGGGAGCTTATCATGAGACGCCCAGGTCGAATCATCCGTGGAGCTGTTGTCGTAATTCTGATCGTCTTCTTTGAGGTTGCGGCTGAGGGGGACAACTGGCCACAATTCCGCGGGCCTACCGGCATGGGTCACACAAGTGAGAAGGATTTGCCCGTCGAGTGGGGCGGCAACAGCGACAAGAACGTGGCCTGGAAGACACCGCTCGTCGGACAGGGGCACGCCAGTCCGATTGTCTGGGGCGATCGCGTCTTCGTTTGCACCGCTCGGTGGCCCGAGTCGGTCGCTCGCCGCGCGGAGGTCATTCCGGAGCACCACGTGCTGTGCTATGCGGCGAGCGACGGCAGACTGCTTTGGGATCGGAAAGTGCCTCCGGGGCCGTGGCTACGTACCGACTTCCGCAGCGGGCCGGGCGGCGGCTATGCCTGCCCGACGCCGACGACCGATGGCCGTCTTGTCTACTGCGCGTTCGGTTCGTCCGTGATCGCCGCACTCGACTTGCGGGGGAAGATCGTGTGGCGCAAAGAGATCGTGCCCTACAGCTTCGACGTGACCCTGGGTAGCAGCCCGATACTGTACCGGGATACTCTGATCCTGTTGTGCGCCATGGCCAAGCCGAGTGACTCCAGGCTGATTGCGTTTGACAAGGCCCGGGGAGGCGTGAAGTGGCAACAAGAGCTCGCACAGACGGGATTCGGTCATAGCACACCGGTCCTGGAGCCGATCCGCGGAAGACTGCAGTTGATCTTCGCGGCGTCTGGCGGCGGTCGATCGCCGCAGGCCCTGCAAAGCCTCGATCCGACCTCGGGAGAGAGGATCTGGTGGTGCTGGGGCGCAGGCGACACGGTCTCGCCGGTCTGCGGCGGTGGACTAATCTACTTCGACAGCGGCCGCGGTGGGCCCGGCGTGGCCGTCGATCCCACCGGTACCGGAGACGTCTCCGAGACGCATATCCGCTGGCAGATCGATCAGGTGCCTGAGGGGATGGGCTCGCCCGTGATCGTGGGCGACTATATCTACCGGCTCCATACGCCGGGAGTCCTGAAATGCTGGCGTCTGACGGACGGACGGCAGGTCTACGCCAAGCGGCTCGACGGCATCTCGACCACCTGGGCCAGCCCAATCGCTGAGGGCAACCGGCGGATCTACTACGCCAACGCCGGCAAGAGCTTCGTCATTCAGTCCGGCCCGGACTTCAAGGTCCTGGCGGAAAACGACCTCGGTGACGGCAACCACGCCTCGGCTGCCGTGGCCGGCGGAAGCATGTTTCTGATAGGCCTGAAGAACGTCTACTGCATCCGGAAGAAGTGAGCACGCTGACAACGGCGTTAGGCCGGGCTTACGATTCGCCAAACATCCCACACCATTTCCGAGACTTTAGCATCTTTATCGGATCGTGTGCCACGGCTGTGTCAGCCGTGCTCGAGGAAGGGACAAGCCTGGCAGCAAGCGTGAACGTGTTGAGTCTGGCTGTAGTGCTCATCTTCGAGTCAATTCAGTCGCGTGATAGGTTTGCGAGCGGTTTGTTGCGTCTTCACTTTTCGAATGCCCGCCGGGTCGTCGTTCCGCCACGGGTTACAGAGAACCCGCGGGGATCGAGCCGTGTCGATCCCGCTGCGGTGGTTACCACGATCGCCTCACCGACCCGCGCCACGGTCAGTTCCTTGGGCTTCTTCCCTTTCATCCAGGGAACGATCAGCGTCGTGAAGGCACCAGTGCCGCGCACGCGCAGGATGTATTGACTTTCCTCGAACGGGCGGCCTTGAGCCTGCCGGAACTCGTTGGCGCCCGGAGAAGAAACGTGCGCCCAGTGGCCGACGTGCGCCCGTTGTTGCTCCGCCGCGATCTGGTAGACGTCCCAGTCGATCCCCTGGGTCGGATGACCCTTCCACAGTTGGCCGGTGAAGCCCAAACGATTTACACCGGGCTTCAGTGTGAAGACCGGACCGGCCGACGGCAGTTGGTGGTTCGGGTCGCCCGTCTTGTGATCGGCCGCCGGATGGCTGCGCGGCGGCGGCGTCTGTGTGGCGACCCCCACGAGGCTTATTCGCGATAACTTCGCCGCTCAGCGGGTCGCGACCCTCGGCATACAACCTGGCCTTGCCGGGATAGACCGCTTCCCAGAGCGTCTCGCCGTCCAGCGCGCGGTCGAGGGGATCTCTGCCGATCAGCAGTTCACGAATTCGGGGCACGTGCGACTTGAGGGTGTTGAAATCCTGGGACCGACTGCCCGTGAAGCTGCCTTTCGTACCATTGTCCGCAACGACCGTGACGCCGCCGGAGACCTGCACGTCGAGGATCTTCACCGTAGGTCGATCATTGTCTGCCCCGAGGTCAGGCTGTTGAAAAACGCCAGGCCGGCCGTGGCTCCACTGGCAGCGGTTAAAAACCCTCTACGATCCAGCACAATCGCTGCCCGGCCATATCCATCGTTCATCTTCTTCCCTTTCAATGGTCATATTACGGCCGCACCCTGGTTTCTGAGCGTTGCCCACAGCTTTTGCACGTCGACGGCGTCAACGTCGGCACCCGAATCGAGCGCGAGCCACGCGCCCGCGCCGGCGGCGATCGTCCCAGCGGCCGCCAATGGAACAGTCTTGAGGAAATCGCGACGAGGTAGCTCCTTCGGCATTATGAGTTCTCCAAACAGAGTCGGCAGGTCAGACCGTCGATTATTGTACATGATCGAAAGGGCAGCGCGGTACTGGTGCGGTCATCGGTGCCGTTGGCCGTCGGACCGGGTCAACGCGGTTCCGGTTGCCTTCCCCCCAACAAAGTCGGCGTGGCGGTTCCCGCTTCCCCTGATCCAACAGTTGCTCGGCCACGACAGCATCAAGACGACGGCTTCGTACACGCACGTTTCGCCGCAGGAGTTGCGGGAGGGGCGGATGGCATGACGGGTTGCAGATTCGTTGGAAATCGCCCACAAGTCGAATCCGTACGCTGCCCCGAGGACTTCCTGAAAAGCTCCCTAATTATACGCCGCGGCAGGGGGG
>CAZUAM010000745.1:0-3221 GCA_964618095.1 uncultured Planctomycetaceae bacterium
AGCGGAGCTTCCCGGAAGTGCGTGCCCAAGCTGGAGCTTGGGCACGAGTTGCGATCGAACTTTGAGGACGTTTCCTCAATCACGGGATCTAATGGCATAACGTGTCCTCCCGTACCCCCGGCTCTGCTTAAGGTTTCTGGTTCCTTGGACACGCAGCCTGCGCCAAGCCGGACTGCCGGCCAAGGATCTCGCCGGGCTTGCATCGGGTAGGCTTCCGGCCCCACACGTTGCCGGCTGCGTGCACGCATGATAACATCGCGCTGAAGGCTGCACAAGTCACCCCGGTTTGCCGAAACGGGCGGAGATTGCGCAGGCGGCGGGGCGAGAACGTATTGCTCCGAGCCGCAACGCCAAGGCAGCGTCCGCATGTGGCCTGCCTCGCAACCGGCACAAGAAGAAGAAGCAGACGTGCGACGACTCCTGCAAACGCTGTCAGTCGTTGGGCTATTGGGCAGTGGCGCGGCTTTCGCCGCGCAGCCGATTTGAAGAGCAACTGAGCCGCGCGGATGCGGCGCCGACCGACGACCTGCCCCGCACGTTCGACCCGGCCGGAAAGAACGTCCGGATCCGCCAGAACAGCTTCAAGAATCTCGGCTCGGTGCCCGGCAACGACGGCGAAGGCATCCTCTGTCCGGCCCGTGACAATCCCGAGCCGGCCGGGTACACTCGGTAGACCAGCGCCGTTGCTACCATGCCGGGCGTGGCCCAGCAAGCGTGTACGCCCTCGGCACCGAGGCGAGCATTGGTGCCGGCACCGGCCAGCCAGGGTCTTTCCATGCATTTGCTCTTCGCCCTCACGTTGTTCGTCAGCGCCACGCTGCTGTTCGTGGTGCAGCCGATGTTTGCCAAGATGGTGTTGCCGCTGTTGGGCGGGACGCCCGCCGTGTGGAACACCTGCATGGTGTTCTACCAGGCGACGCTGTTGGCCGGGTACGTCTACGCCCACCTGTCGATCAAGTGGCTCGGCCCGCGCCGCCAGGCGGCCGTGCACATGGCCCTGTTTTGCCTGCCCTGGCTGGTGTTGCCGATCGGCCTGGCCGCCGGCTGGACGCCGCCGACCGAGGCCAATCCGATCCCCTGGCTGTTGATGCTGCTGGGAGTTTCGGTGGGCCTGCCATTTCTGTTCGTCTCGGCCAGTGCCCCGATGCTCCAGGCGTGGTACGCCGCCACCGGCCATCGCCGCGCCAAGGACCCCTACTTCCTCTACGCGGCCGGCAACCTGGGCAGCATCCTGGCGCTGATCGGTTATCCGCTGGTGCTGGAGCCCTACCTGACGCTTGACGAGCAGACGTGGTCCTGGGCCGGCGGGTACGGCCTGTTGATGGCGTTGAGCCTTCTGTGCGCGATCCTGCTGTGGCGCTGCGGGCCGGCGAAGGCGGAAGCAGCCGTGGCCTCCGCCGGGGCCCAAGGGGGCCAGACCGCCGAGGCCGACCAGGCGTCCGACGGCCCGCCCGAGGGCATCCCCACCTGGGCCGGCCGGATGCGGTGGCTGGCGCTGTCGCTGGCCCCTTCCAGCCTACTGTTGGGCGTGACCACGTACATCTCGACGGACATCGCGTCGGTCCCGTTGTTGTGGGTGGTGCCGCTGGCGTTGTACCTGCTGACGTTCGTGCTGGTCTTTGCTCGGCGCAAGCTCCTGCCCCACCGGCTGATGGTCATGGTGCAGCCGATCCTGGTGCTGATCGTGGCGGGGGCGTTTTTCGTGGGTGGCACGAGCACGTCCTACCTGGCGGTGATCTTCCCGCTGCACCTGTTGACGTTTTTCGTCACGGCGATGGTCTGCCACGGGGAGCTGGCCGCCAGCCGCCCGGCCAGCCGCTACCTGACGGAGTTCTATCTGTGGATGTCGTTGGGCGGGGTGTTGGGGGGGATGTTCAACGCGCTGGTGGCGCCGCTGGTGTTCGACAACGTCTACGAGTACCCGATCATGATCGCGGTGGCCTGCCTGTTGCGACCGCGGGCGTTGTCCTACCGACGGAGCGTCCGCGCGGGGTGGCTGGATTTCGGCCTCCCGCTGGGCGTGGCCGTGGGGTTCGGACTGGCCGCGGTGGGGCTGAGCCGGGACAACTACCTGGCCCACTGGGCCGACTGGCTGGTCGACGGGCTCTCGGCGCGGGGACTGACGGGCCTGGAAGTCGACGCCTACGCGGTGGCGGGCCTGGTATTCCTGGGGGCGGCCGCGCTGGTCGTGCTCTTCTTCCATCGGCGGCCGGCGCGGTTCGGGCTGGGGGTGTTCGCCCTATCAATCGTCAGCCTTCTCTATTCCGGCGAGAAGCTCCGCCCCTTGTACACCCAGCGGAGCTTCTTCGGCGTGCTGCGCGTCCGGCAGGTCACGCATTACGAGGGCGACGAGCGGATCTGCGAGGCCCACCAGCTCACCCACGGATCGACCAACCACGGCATGCAAAGGCTGGATCCCAAGCTGCGTCTCGAACCTTGCACGTACTACCATCGCGCTGGTCCGGTCGGGCAGGTTTTCGACGCGATCGGCCAATTGCGGCCGCTCGAGGAGATCGGTGTGGTCGGCCTGGGGACCGGCACGATCGCCGCCTACGGCGAGCCGGGACAGCGGATCACCTTCTACGAGATCGATCCGGCCATCGTCCAGATCGCCCGAAACCCCAAACTGTTTACCTACCTGTCCGACTGCCAGGCGGAGGTGGAGGTTGTGGTGGGCGACGCCCGGCTCTCGCTGGCCGAGGGTCGGCCGCGGCGGTTCGACCTGCTGTTGGTCGACGCCTTCAGCTCCGACGCCATTCCCGTGCACCTCTTGACCCGCGAGGCACTGGCCCTCTACTTCCGGCGCCTGGCCGACCACGGCGTGCTGGCGGTGCACATTTCCAACCGGCACCTGGACCTGGAGGCGGTGGTGGGCAACCTGGCCGACGACGCCGGTCTGGCGGCTCGGGTCTGTGACGACGGAGACGACACGAGCGTGGGCAAGTTCGCCTCGAACTGGGTGGCCGTCGCCCGCCGCACCGAAGACCTCGGACGGCTGGCCGACGACAGCCGCTGGCAACCGCTGGCCACCCGGCCTGGAGGCCGCCTCTGGACCGACAATTTCTCCAACGTCGTTGACGTGCTCGACTGGGACTTTGACTTTGGCTGGCTCTGCCCTTGGGAGTGGGGACCGTCGACGGAGTCCGCCGATTTCTGAATGAACGAGCGCGATTCGATGAGACCGGTGTTGTGGTGCAGTCTTCCGACCGCACCACTCGGCA
>CAZUAM010000746.1:0-1448 GCA_964618095.1 uncultured Planctomycetaceae bacterium
GAGCGAATAGTCGGGCTCGTCGGCCAGAGAGCCGACTTGCTCGGCCCACGGCACAAGCCAATTGGCGCTACCCCATCCACCGATCAACGGAACCGTCCCCAGCACAATGCCGATCAGTGTGATCCCCAGCAGCGGCGGCCGGAATATTTCGAGAACCGGCGATCGATTCACGACGCCAACGTCCCCACCAGCGCCCGCGGCGCGACTGGCGAGCCAACGCGGCGATTCGGGAACCAAGACGAGCACGAACAGCGCCAGCACCACGGGCAGGGCGCCGACGAGCATGGTCCACCGCCAGTCGGCCGGCTGGATGTCGATCCACATTCCGATGGCCGACATCATACCCAGTCCGACGTTGGCCGCGGCGCCCATCACGCCGGCCAGCATGGGCCGCGAGGCATTGGACCAGGCCTCCGACACCAGCGCCACGCCGTTGGGCCACGTCCCGCCGATCCCCAGGCCGACAAGCAGTCGGAGGACTATCAACTGGGCCGGACTTTCCACGAAATAGGTTGCGCCACAGAAGAGCGAGAAACACAGGATGCTCAGCCCCATCGCCCGCGACCGGCCCAGCCGATCGCCGATCCAGCCGAACACGAGCCCCCCGGCCGCCGCACCAAGCAGAAACGCTCCGACAAGCCAGGCCGACCACTGGCCCACCAGCGCCTCGTCGGTCGCGTCAAGCGGATCGAGCAGGCCAAGCAGGTCGATCATGGCCGACCGCATCACCAGAGTCGTCAACGCCATCTGCGCGCCGGCGAACGTCCAGCCCTTCCGAGGGTGGGTAGATGAAGGCCCCGCGGACCAGGGCTCGCCCCTTCTTCCGCGCGACGGTATCGCCCTCCGCCACCCCGGTAATTGCGCCCTGGGACAACAGTGCCATAGTTCCCGCGGCGGTCCCCATCGTCTGGAGGAAATCGCGACGGGAGCAGCAACAGAGGTGATGTTCTCGATCCGGGTTTTTGCGTATCAATCTCCGGCCTTAAAAACCGTTCTGAAACTCCTTGCCTATTTGGAATGGTCCCACTATTCTTCCTGCAATCCATGTTGTCAAGATCCCTTCGATTGAAACGAAGGTCCACATCATCGATTCACTGTCCCCACGAAGACTCCGTTGGGCCAGACTAGCCCATCATCACTTCCAGATCTCTGTCTTCACCCTCAAGTGGTAGTGACACCCGCCGGCCGCCGAGTTTGCTGGAGACGTGGAACGCCACGATGACCTCCAGGGCATCACGGGCGTTTCCACCCGTCGAAGAGACGTCTCCACCGCCGGTAAGACAAGTCACTATTTCATCGACGCCGATGGCGAGTGAACTCGGCCTGTCGGGCGGGCATGCGATCGTTCTCGTCTGGCCGGTCCAGATGTGTACGCCGGCATCCTCTTTGCCCACGTCGATCCAACCCAGGCTGCCGAAAACCCGGTATCCGAAGGGCAGGCTGACGCG
>CAZUAM010000746.1:1458-3211 GCA_964618095.1 uncultured Planctomycetaceae bacterium
CCGCCGCATCAACGTGGACCCTGACGCCGTTGGCCAGCCGTACGATTCCCCAGCCGCCCGGGTCGTGAAATTCGGGTCCTCGGCAGTCGGGAGGCACCAGCGGATCGAGGGTGCCGGACACGGCATGAGGACTGCTATCGAGCAGGAATGAGGCGGCATCGAACATGTGCGTCCCAACGTTTCCCAGCCGGCCGGAGGGCCAGTGGATGGCCAAGTGGCTGATCTGGCCGATCGTGCCCTGTTTGATTTCATCCCGCACCGACCGCCAAAGCGGATGCCACCGCCGGGGGTGATTGACTGCAAGAAGAGTATCGTGCTTCTGGCACGCGTCGATCACCCGGTCGGCATCACTGACTCTCGTGGTAATGGGCTTTTCACAGATCACGGCACGCACACCCGCTTCGGCACATGCGATGGCGATCTCGGCACGCCAAGGTGTGTACGTGGCTACACTGACGATGTCGAGATCTTCTTGGCGGAGCATCTCCCGCCAGTTACTGTATGTGTTTTTCACGTTCATCCGCTCGGCGAACTGCTTCCGCCTTCCCTGATCCCTGCTTGAGCCGGTGACAAGCTCGACCTGGTCGTGTGCGGCCAGCGCCTGGGCGTGGGTTCCGTCCAAATCCTCCACTTTCTGACTCAGCGCGTCGCCGGAAACCTGGTCGGCGGCGCCGATGAAGCCAAGACCTATGACTCCGGCTTCGTACACGGTGTCTACCTTTCGAGCATGCTGAGCGGGTTCTTGCGGTTCTTCAGCGGGAAGGTCACCAAGCCGCCCACGCGGTGCGATTCAAATACGGCGACGATCATCTCGAGGTTGGTTCGGGCATGACCCAGGTTGGCCAGCGGCTGGCGATCTTCCTCGATCGCCGCGATCAGGTCTTTGACCGCCAGGACGTTGCCGCCGTGGTGTGTGAGTCCACCCTTGAGAGGCTCCGAGGCGCCGATGCCGGCAGAGCTGACGGGGATCCACTGTTTCCCGCTACGGCCAGGACACCAGAGCGGGTCGGGCAAGAAGTGCACCGGCGGCAAGAAAAGTCCGCTGGAATGGATATGCAATACGCCCTCCGAACCGAGAATTCGCAGGCCGTAGCGCCATGGGCGGGGCGCGCCCGCGTCCTGCACGGAATCGTAGTATCCGGTCGCCCCGCTACTGAGTCGATACATGGCGTGGACCTCGTTACCGGCCAACGGGCCGATGCCGTAGGACTCACAGTCACGGACGTCCTGCTTGGTGATCGGCTGCTTGTCTTGCAGGACGGTCCCGAAGCACGATATTGGATCACCACCGAGAACCTGCATCAGGCTCAGCACGCGTGTGCCCAACACCCAGAGGTCGATAGGCCCACCCCGATGGTCTTCCTTTCCTCGGCCGCGCAGCTCCAGCACCCGCCCCAGCTTGCCCAAGCGAATGATTTCCCGGATGACCTTCAGTTTCGGGCCGTACAGGGTCTGATGTGCCGTGGCCAGCCTGACGTGGTGTTTCCCACGGGCGGCCACCATCTGGTCGGCTTCCTGTAGCGTGCGGCAGAGGGGTTTTTCCATATAGATGCCGCGGACACCTCGTTCGGCCGCCGCCCCGACGGCGGCTGGAATGGGTGGAAAACGGCGGAAATCGTTCCTCATGTAGTGGTCAATCATCGCTCCACGGGGTCGAGCCCCGGGGTCGCGCTTGCAGTCTGATGTTACTGATGAAAACTGGCTCATCCGAGTAAAGCGTACTTCGTCTTGTGAATGCCGAGGATCTTGAGTC
>CAZUAM010000747.1:0-3202 GCA_964618095.1 uncultured Planctomycetaceae bacterium
GGAATGCATTGAAAACTCCCGGTGATTTCACGGCGGGCAAGCCCGCCCGCTAAACAGGAACGTTGCGAGAGCCTGCGCTGTAGTGCTAAGCGGCCGATCTTCGGGAGAGTTCCGGGCGATCTGCTTCATTCGCCGATGCCGGAGCGACCAGGTTCAAGGCGGATCGCAAACGCGGCCAGACCTTCTCGACGCTGGCCCACTCCCGCATCTTCTCCCGAGCGGAGGCGGCCTTTGCCTCATAGGCTGCGCGGTTCTGCTTTGCCGCCCGGTAGCTGGCGCGAATCTGGTCGACCAAGGACGGCCAGACCAGGCGGTGCCAACTGGTTCGGCAACGAAGCTGCCGATCCTGGGGCCAGGCGGCGGGTTCCGGGTGCGACTCGACGAGGTATCCCATGTGGTTGCTGACATAGTCGCCAATCGCCGTGTGGCACGGTGAGACACAGGGGCGGCCGGCGGCCAGATAGTCCATCAGCGGCAGGCAATTTCCTTCGGCCCGCGTGGTGGTGATGTAGTACGTGCTGGCCCTGGTCAGCGCGAGCATCTGCTCGTGGGTAAGGAAATCCGTGATGACCACGACCCTGCAACGGTGGTGCAAGGCCAGTCGTCGGTAATAGTCGAGCACGAGATTGGGGGCGGCTGCGTCTTTGGCGATGAGCTTCATCACCAGGGTAGCATCTTCCTGGTCGCGCAAGGCCAACAAGAACCCCGTGAGCAGGTCTTGCCAGTTCTTACGTCCGTCGGCGGGGGTGAAGATGCTGGTGTAGACGACGCCGGAGAGCTCCACCTGCGGCGATTTACGGTAGGACGGCGCGGGAATTGACCAGGCTTTATGGGCTGCGGTCAGCGACCAGTCGAGGCGTGCCGGCATACAGGGCCTTAAATAGCTCTTGTAGAGGTCCCGGGCCAAGTTGCGGAACCCAAGTTTGGCGCCAGGAGCTGCAGGGGGCCCGGCAACTCTTGCCGGTTGCCTGCAACCGATGATATCAGGATAGGCGGGACCGGGCTGTGGGAGCACGTAGGCGGGACAGTCGAGCAGGGTGCGTCGATTCGGATTCCAAAGAGGTACGTCAAAGCATTCCGTCGGAGTGGGCACCTGCACGATGCGTATCGGAGTGCGGACACCTGCCTTGCGCAACGCGTTAGCCGTGAATGGGCCGCCCACGATTACCAGCGAACATTGGTTTGCCCCCTGAACCCAGTCGTTGCGGGGGTCGCCGTCAAATTCGTGGTCGGGGACGTCAGGAAACTCCCAGGCCGGTATGACGACGTTCGGCGCCGACTCAGTCAGGCATGCATGCTGGAGAGCGCGGAAGCTTACGTGGACCGGTTGAAGGTCTCGTCGGCGAGCGCGCCGGACCTCGGATTCGAGGTTTCTGTGGGGAGATGGAACTTGGATCAGGCTGCCCCATTTTTGCAGGAGCGGTGTGAAGGCGCGGGCGACAAAATCGTAGGAATAGCCCAGGGTGGCGAGATTCCTGCCGTTGGGGGCGCCGGTCATGTAAGAGGTGAGCATCACGGCCGGGCGGGGTCTTGGCAGCACCATCACTTGAGTTGATCCGTTTCCTGGGTAGTGGATACCCATTCGGGTCCTCGTTCTCACGCTGTGCACTCAGTGTAGGTAAAGGAAGATAGTCTTCGTCGGGTCGGCGGTTGCCCCATTGGAGGCGATCTTGGGGCTGCCCAGCCTTCCAACGCAATGCCCGAGTAAGGCAACCTCCGGAAGTTGGAGTGGGCAAGATCGTGGCATTGAACCGATATGGGTGACCCGGGAGAACTAGGTGATAAATCAGGTGGCGGGATCCTGTCATCTGGGACGCCGGATTTGCCCGCGCTACGCCCGCTGGAATTAGGGCTAGTCCTATCGTCGGCGCAAATCTATGGCGGCTTTAGGGATTGTCGGGCTCCAGGAGGGACAACGGGTTTGAGAAACTTGGATTGAGAAATGCCAGTTGAGGGAACCTGATATTGAGCTGGGCACCCTCCGAAAAGGACCATGCCGGGGTGGAATCTTCCCAAGCATTTGTAGTCCCGCCCAAATGGCCAAATTACCCAGTGTTTGGTGGATTGGCAGCGCGGCGACGTTTCCAATCGAGAACGGGATCGGTCTCTCGGCAGCCCCGGGCTGCCGACGGAAGGGGGCGCCGCAGGCGGTCAGGGCTGGTTGAAGAGGATCCCCCGCAAGGTGGTTGACCGCCATCTGGGCGGATGGGTCAGTGGGGGATCAGGTTCTCGGCGATCATCCGCGCCACCAGTCCCCGGTGCGTCGCCAAAAAGAAATGGTCGCCCGGAACCATCCGCACCGCGAACGCCGCGGTGGTCTGGTCGCGCCACGCCTCGAGCCGTTCGGGGTCGGTGTTGGGATCGTGCAGGCCACCGACGGCGGTGATCGGACACCGCAACGGCTGCCTCTCGACGTACCTGTAGGCGGCACACAAGGCGAAATCGGCCCTCAGCAGGGGCAACAGCACTCGCATCAACTCGCGGTCTTCCAGGACCGCCTGGGGAGTGCCGTTGAGCTGCCGCAGCTCTTCGATCAACTGCTCGTCGTCCAAATCGGCAAGACGGTCGAACTCGTGGGGCATCTGCGGGGCATTGCGGCCCGCAACGAACAAATGCAAAGGCACGAGTCCCCAACGTGTCTGTAGAGCATGCGCTAACTCGAACGCCAGGATTGCTCCCATGCTGTGACCGAGCAGCGCGAACGGAAGCTGCAACTGCGGACGCACGGCATCGGCCAGGCCGTCCACCAGGGCCGGCCAACTGCGGAGCGCGGCCTCGTGAAACCGGTTCTCCCGCCCGGGGAGTTGAACCGCGCAGACCTCCACGTCGGCGGGCATGCACGGGGACCAGCCGTGGAAGGCCAAAGCGCCGCCGCCGGCATGCGGAAAACAGAACAACCGCAGCCGCGCCAACGGCCGGGATTGCTCGCAGACGATCCACGGGTTGGGCCGAACCGATGAGTGGGAGGGCAAATCGTCCACCTTGGACTGTTCGGGATCAAGTAAACCGACTTAAGTTCTTTACCGCCGGCCGTGCACGATGTCAAGTGCCCCGGGAAGGCTCTGCCGAGTTTCGGGAAGGCTGAATCGGGGCGTGGAGAAGGGGACCCGTGCGACGAGCCGACTTAACGCTGACGTTGCAAAAAAGCCACGCCGAAGGCGTTTAACAACATAGCCCAGGGTCGCGCAGCGCACCCTGGGAT
>CAZUAM010000748.1:0-3196 GCA_964618095.1 uncultured Planctomycetaceae bacterium
CGAGGAAGCCCGACGCCGCCTTCAGCGCGCCAGGGGGCATCTTCGCCGAGCCCTTCACGACGCCCCTCACGACCATGACAAGTGACCAGCTCGTTCTGGGAATTGACGGGGGCGGCACCAAGACGGTTGCCTGGCTGGCGTGCTGCGATCCGGCCGGTGATCCGTCGGTAATTGGCCGCGGAATTGCCGGACCGGCAAACCCGCAAACGGTCGAACTTCCCAAGGCCACCGAGAATCTCAGTCGAGCGGTGGCCGCCGCGTTCGACGATGCAACCTTTGAGATTGCACCGGTGGCTGCCGCCGTGCTCGCCCTGGCCGGCTCGGATCGGCAGCAGAACCGAAAGCCCCTTCAGGATTGGGCGGAACGCCGCCGTTTGGCACGCCTGATCCGTGTGGTCAACGATGCCCTACCGGTCCTCACGGCCGGTTCGCCGGACGGATCGGGCGTGGCCCTGATTGCCGGAACCGGCTCGTTCGCCTTTGGACGAGATCGCGGTGGGCGCACCGCAAGGGTGGGAGGATGGGGATTCCGTTTCGGCGATGAGGGAAGTGGATACGCCATCGCCGTGGCAGGGCTACGGGCCGCCGCAAAGTGCGCCGACGGGCGGGGTCCGGCAACGCAACTTCTCGAGAAACTGCTTGACCGGTTGGCACTCCAAGATCCACTGGAGCTGATTCCCGCGATCTGCCATCTCGCCGCCGACCAGGCCGCAATTGCTGCCCTGGCCGACGTCGTCACCAAGACGGCCGACCAGGGCGACACCGTCGCGCAGCAGATCATCGACGAAGCGGCCCGCGAACTGGCAAGCATGATCGCCGCGGTGGTCCGGAAGCTCGGTTTGCCCGCCGCGGGTTTTCCCCTCGCTCTGGCCGGTGGTGCGCTACTGGGCAGCCACAGCCTCCAGAAACGTCTGAAGACACACGTCGGCTTGCTGGGCTTACTTCCCGACCCGGTAACCAAGGTATCGGAGCCGGTTATCGGTGCCCTGAAGCTCGCACAGGCTGTCTGGCGGGGTCAGACTTGAAATATACACTTTGCTGCCTACCCTCGGAACGGGGTCAGACTTGAGGTATACACTTTACTGCGTACCCTCGGCTTTCCCTGCCGCTCGGCGAGTGGTATCCTGGCGCTGGGGGTCAAACCGACGTTAGTCATTAGAGCTTGTCGGCGGTGGGCTCTTCTCGTACGATTCCGGCGTGCCGAGAGCCTTGCGGGGAAATCAGGACTGGGACCATGGTGGCAGGCCGTGTTACACTCGATCCGACCGGCAACTGGACCGGTTTCGACCAGGATGGCGACGGCCACGACACCTGGAACCACTTGGTCGAGGTCAGGGACGGCGAGAACGTGATCGCCGCGCACGAATACGGCGGGCTGAATCGCAGGACGGTCGAGGCCCCGACCTACGGGAACACCTACTATCTCCACAAGTTCTACAACTCCTCGTGGCAGATGCTCGAGATGCGGAGCGCCACCACCCAAAACGCCCAGCCGGAGTCGCTGGGCGTGTCGTTCCAGTACGTCTGGTCGGCCCGGTACGTCGACGCCCCGGTGCTGCGGGAGTACGCCGGGACGCGGTACTACTTCCTGGGCGACGCCAACTTCAACGTGACCACGCTGCTGGACACCTCGGGCGACGCCCGGGAGCATTACCACTACGACCCGTACGGGAAGGTGACGATCCTCAACGGCGGCATGCCCGATACGGACGGCGACCAGTGGACCGCGGATCCCAACAACATCTCCGACGTGTACAACCAGATCGTCTACACCGGCCGCCGGTACGACCACGAAACGGGGCTCCACTACTACCGCAACCGGTACTACCACGCCGAGTTGGGCCGATTCGTCAGCCGGGATCCGATTGCGTATCGCAGCGGGTATCACCTGTATGGATACGCCCGTCAGCAACCAACCGGAGCGACGGATCCAACTGGCATGTGGCCGTGGATCCCCCCGGATACACACCAAAAATGCATCGATGAGGTCGACGGCACTTACAACAGCTGTTGGAAGCGGGCTGTTGGCGTATGCTTGATATTTGCCCGCCTGAAGGCCGGAGGGGCGCTTAAGAAGAACCCCCGCTGCAACAAGCTCTTTCTGACGTGCATGCTTGTGTATAAGCCTGGGTGTGCGGTCGATAGGTCTATCGGGTACAAGTGGTGTGACCTGTGGTTCAACTAACGATGCCAACAAGTACTTAACTCGCGTATTGCGTGGTCCCTTTTGGGGACCGACTAACTTCGACAGGCCGCTTTTTGTTGCTTTTCCCGGACTGCTTGATTGGAGGAGGGTTCAAGAATCTGCCGTTCCCCGAATCCCCCTGGCTGTTCAGCTTGATCGCGCCCTCGCGCCAAGACGCCGTTCTGGGAGGCACCACTTTGTGCTAGCTTTTAGCTGTCGTGTTCACGGCGCGCAGTTCAAGGGGCCTGCCGAGAATTTCGGATGGCACTTTGGGCAAAGGCTCAAGCAACAGTCTGCAAATATGTGTGGAGACCATCGAATGAGTCAGAGTTCTCAAGAACGCGGCGCCGCCGAGACAACCGGCTGCGACCACAAATCCATCATGGAGCCGGGGATAGTGGCGTATCCTCCAGGGCCGGGTCTGCTTCGCGTCTGTCCGAACTGCGGTGCTTGGTTTGCGTTGCGCTACGTGGACTCCGTCGATCATGAGTTGGTTGGCAAGATCCATCGCTACCGTTGCAAACGATGCGGCAAGGAACTGGACTACGCCGACACCCTACCGGACGACTCGTTGGGCTGAGCCGTCCCGAATTCAACCTTCGTCAGGGAATTCCCGGAATTCCATCACCGGGCGGCCCCCAGCAGAATCCGTTCTCCTAACTCATGACCTCAAAACCAGTTGCAATCGACGAGGCAGCTCTCCCCGGCGGCAGCCAACGGTCGCGGCTGTATGTCAGGCCGCCTGGGTTTCGTCGTCTTCCGACTCGGCGGCCAGCCGCTCGGGTAGAATTTCGCCGTCGTCGCTGACGTCCTCGAAGCGGACCGAGACCTGTTTGGAGACGCCCGACTCCTGCATGGTCACCCCGTAGATCGTATCGGCGCAGGTCATGGTCTTCTTGCAGTGGGTGACGATGATAAACTGTGTCCAGGTCAGAAAGCCCTGCAAGACCTGGATGAAGCGGTCGATGTTGGCCTCGTCCAGGGCGGCGTCGACCTCGTCGAGCACGCAGA
>CAZUAM010000749.1:0-3193 GCA_964618095.1 uncultured Planctomycetaceae bacterium
TTCATCGACCTGGCCGACGCCCCGCGCAAGGGCCGCAACGAATTGGCCCGCCAACAGATAACCGGCTCGGTTGTCGGCGCTAAGCCTACGACCGGCCGCATCCTCAACTCCTGCCCGCCCATCTGGGCACTGCCCAAGCTCGCCCCCTGGCTCCTCCATCTTGTCTCGCCAGATAGAAAGGACACCCTCACATGAACACCAGCGCTTATGTCAGCATCGATATCGAAACGACCGGGCTCAACCCGGAGAACTGCCAAGTCCTGGAGATCGGCGCGGTCATCGACGACGCTGTAACGCCGATCGAGGACTGCCCGACGTTCCACTGCTACGTGGACCACGGCCTGATCCTCGGTGAGCCATACGCCGTATCGATGCACCCGACGATTCTCAGCCGCATCGCCACGCACGAGGAAGGATACACGTATTTGCAGCCTTGGGAAGTCGCCACCCGGTTCCATGACTTCCTCAAGGAACGTGGCCTCGACCCGGAAGACGAGAAGATCGTCGTGGCCGGCAAGAACTACGCCAGTTTCGACGCGCATTTCCTGCGCAAGCTGACCAACTGGGACAAGCACGTCAGGGTCCACCACCGCATCCTCGACCCGGCCGCGTTGTACTGGCAGCCGGAGATCGACGGCGTGGAGTTGCCCGGCACGAAGACCTGCATGGAGCGGGCCGGCATCAGCGGCGAGGTTGCCCACACGGCCGTCGAAGACGCCCGCGTGGTTGCTCTGCTTATCCGCCGCGCGATCGACAACCGCCGATCACTCGTCCCTGACAATCTGACCCTTGCCAGTTGAAGCGGTTGGATGTCGCGGCTGTTTCCTCCAATTCTGTATCTCCTCTCCCACGGAGTTCTTCCATTATGCCTGAAACCGCTTCAAGTGCCGTCTCGGTAACCACCCCTGGAACCACCGCGACTCCCCCACCCCCTGAAGAGGTGCGTCTGCTGGACGTACACGCCGTGGCACAGTTCTTGTCTTGCAGTGCGCGGCACGTTTACCGACTGGCCGATTCCGGACGAATGCCTCGCCCTCGGAAACTCGGAATGCTGGTTCGCTGGGACCGGCTGGAACTAGAAAAGTGGGTGGCCGACGACTGCCCGACGTGCCAGTAGGCGTCAAAAACGCCACAAGACGCGACACGGCGACCCAAAAAATGGGCTTCAGCGACGGACGTCCCTTGCTGAAGCCCTTTTGAGTAATCAGAATGTCGACGAGGAACAGCGATCGCCACCGAATCGTGGTGGGAATCGCGTGTTGCCGCAGCCAGGAGATGAAGAGTAATGGGTAGTGTGTACAAGAAAACGGTCACCAAGCCGTTGCCCCGCGACGCGGAAGTCATCACCAAGAAGAAGGGCGAGCAGGCGAAATGGACCGATCGAAACGGCAAGAAACGCTCCGCTCCCGTGACAAGGGGACGCAACGGCAAGCCGCGTATTCGTGTTGAAGCCCGTACCTACACGGCGAAATACCGAGACGGCGTGGGGATTGTCCGGGAACATGCGACCGGCTGCCGAGCCAAGCGCTCCGCCGAGATGGTGTTGGCGAAATTGGAGCAGGAGGCTGAGAAAATCAGGGCCGGGGTCTTGACCGCAGCCGAGAGCGAAATGTCGAAGCACCGCGACACGCCGCTCACGGAGCATATCGCCAACTACATTGACCATCAAACGGCCAAGGGCGTTCATCCTCAACGAGTCAAGAACACGCGAAATCGTCTCCGGCGGCTGGCGGCAGATTGCCGTCTGCATCGACTCGCCGATTTGACGGCCGATGCCCTGGAGCGATGGATGCTCGACAAGGCGGAACACGACGACCGCGCCAAGGGACCGATGGGGGCCGGCACAAGAAACGGCTACCGAGAGGCGGCGATCGGTTTCGGCAATTGGCTGCTCAAGAGGAAACGCATCTCCACAAACCCTTTCTTGGATGTCCCCAAGGCCGACAAGAAGGCGGACTGCCGGCGAAAGCGGCGTGCCCTGACCGAGGACGAGCTTCGCCAACTGCTCGCCATGGCCCGTCGCCGTCCGCTCGAAAGCGCGTTGATGATTCGACGCGGCAAGAACAAGGGACAACTCAAGGCAAGGGTCAAGCCGAAAACCCGTGAACGACTGAATCGCGTCGGGCGCGAACGTGCCCTCATCTACAAGACAATGGCCCTGACCGGACTGCGCAAGAACGAACTGACCACCCTGACGGTCGAGTGCCTTGAACTCGACGCCGACCCGCCCCACTTGACGCTCGATCCGAACAACGAGAAGAACCGAGAGGGCAACAGCATCCCGCTCCGGTCGGACCTGGCGGAAGATATTCGGGCGTGGCTGCGGGAGAAGGCTGAGAGAGCGGACAAGGCTGGCAAAGCCAACGGCAAGCCCGGCGGGAAGAATGGCCAAGAGACGATCTACGGCCTGCCGCCCGGTACACGGTTGTTCGACGTGCCGACCGGCCTGCTGCGAATCCTCAACCTCGACTTGGAGGCCGGCGGCATCCCGAAGAGGGATGCCCGAGGCCGAACGGTCGACATCCACGCCTTGCGACACACGTTCGGAACCATGCTCTCGGCCGCCGGCGTGGCGCCGCGGACGGCCCAGGAAGCGATGCGGCACTCGTCGATCGATCTGACGATGAATGTCTACACCGACCCGGCGTTGCTCGACGTGGCCGGCGCCATCGAGATGCTTCCGCACCTGGAGATCGACCGAAACGAGGCTGCGGCAGAAGCGACCGAACCGGCAACCATTCGCCTCGAAAGGGAGGCTGCCAATCGTGGCGCCAAAGGGGACGCCACCGGCCGAAACGGCAGCCGACGGTTTGCACCAGAGTTTGCAGCAAAGTTTGCACCGACCACGGGGCACCGTGGTCAAAAACGGGCATTTCCTGTCAAAACGGCAGCTTCCGACGCGGCACCAAGGGAGTGTTTGGCTCGCGCCGTAAGGTCATGCTATGACAACAGTAACGACTCGTTGACAACCGCTGACAACGCCCACTGCGAGCCCGCTCGAAAAGCGTCAATACCCCAAGAAAGGCGTTCGGGACGCAGAGGTCGCTGGTTCGTCATTGTCCTGGCCGCTGTGAGAGCCCAAGTCTGCCCTCACAAGTAATCGCATCCAAAGGGCTTGCGAATTTCCTGGGGTGGAGTTCTAGCCCGGATTATTCATAAACCGAGGATTGCTGGGGCATGAGCGGCGGGGAAT
>CAZUAM010000750.1:0-3183 GCA_964618095.1 uncultured Planctomycetaceae bacterium
CACCACTGGCGAACTCTGTAATCAATGCAGAGCGAAGGAGTCGACAGGAACGTGTCAGAAGCAGTATTGAGATGAGCGCGCGCGGCGAATCTGCACCGTAGGCGCGTAGAATACTGGAATCTCAAGTTCCTGTCAATGCAACTGCGAACACCCCGCGTGGGCGGGGTGTTCGCATGCGCTGCCGTTTTCTCCTTGACAGAAAATCAAAATGTACCACTACCGGCTTTCGGCCCCCTTTGACATTTTTCCCGGGAAACCGTAGAAAACAGGGGCGTGGCCTCTTCTCCGTCGGCATCCGATGAGGGGCCCCCGCAATGGGGACCTGCGAACCTGGTCAGGGACGAAAGTCAGCAGCCATAAGCAGTCATCTTCAGGTGTGGAGGGCCTCTCATCGGGCGCCGGCGGCGACGAGGCCGAGTTTCCACCCCGTATCGCGTTCCTGCACGGCGCCCAGTCGGATGCCCAATCCTCCTGCCAGTTCGTCACCCGTTGCGGCGGCTGCGCCGGGCGAGTACACCGTGATCGCCCGACGCTACCGCCCCCAGACCTTCGAGGAACTGATCGGTCAGGAGCACGTCGCCCAGGCGCTGTCCAATGCGATCGCCACCAGCCGTGTGGGCCACGCCTACCTGTTCACCGGGGCCCGGGGGGTGGGCAAGACGTCCGCCGCACGGATCCTGGCCAAGGCGCTCAACTGCGAACAAGGCCCCGCGCCGGTCCCCTGCAACCAGTGCCACACCTGCCAGAGCATCGGCTTCGGCGACGACGTCGACGTGCTGGAGATCGACGGGGCCAGCAACCGGGGGATCGACGAGATCCGCCAATTGCGCCAAAACGTCAACGTGCGTCCCAGCCGCTCCCGGCTGAAGATCTACATCATCGATGAAGTCCACATGCTGACCCGCGAGGCCTTCAACGCCCTGTTGAAGACGCTGGAAGAGCCGCCGGAGCACGTGAAGTTCATCTTTTGCACTACCGAGCCGACGAAGATCCCGGTGACCATCCTCTCGCGGTGCCAGCGGTTCGATTTCGCCGGCATACTGAGCAGATCGATCTGCGAGCGGCTCCGCCAGATCATCGACGCCGAGGGGGTGGAGGCCGAGCCCGAAGCCCTGGAACTGCTCGCCCGCCGGGCAGCCGGATCGATGCGCGACGGCCAGTCGCTGCTGGAGCAACTGCTGGCCTTCGCCCCGGGCCGGATCGCCTTGGACGACGTGCACGGGATGCTGGGGACAGCGGGCGACCGTCGCCTGGCGGGGCTGGTCGGCCACTTGGTCGACCGAGACGCGGCGGCCGCGCTGGCCGATCTGGAAACCGCGCTGGGCGAGGGCGTGGACACGGCCCAACTGCTCGAACAGCTCTTCGGCTACTTCCGCGATTGTATGGCGGCGGCGGCCGGCTGCCCCGCCGATGTGTTCCTGTATGCCCCGCCGGGAAGCCAACAGGAGGTTTCCGAGGTGGGCAAACGACTGGGGCTGACGACCGTGCTGGCAGTGATGCAGATCCTGGACCAGACCCTCTCGCGGCTGCGATACAGCACCCAAGGCCGCATCCTGGCAGAACTGGCCCTGGTGCGGATCTGCTCCCTGGAAGATCTGGACGAGTTGCCCGCGGTGATCGCACAGTTGCAGTCCGGCCCTTCCGCCGGTACAGCAACGGCCGGCCGACCATCGCCGGCCCCCAGGTCGGGGGCCGGACGCCAGGCTGGGAGGAAGGATCCCCAAACGTCGACGACAACTCCGCCGGATTCTCCCGGTTCCCCCTCGCCGGAGCGGTCCGTACTGGAGTTGACGCCCGCAAACGCGGCGGGAATCTGGACCCGGGCGTTGGCGACCATCTCGGGCATGGTGGTCGAGCAGGCAAAACAGTTCGACCGCGTGGCAATATCCGGGCCAGATCATCTGGTCATTTCCTTCAAGCCGGAGTATGCTTTGGCGAGGTCGTTCTGTGAGCGGCTGGACCAGGCGGCCCGGTTGGAAGGAGCGTTGGCCGAGGTGATCGGGCGGCCGGTCCGGGTCAGCTTTACCGTTGAGGAGGAAGAAGTAGGGCCTGGGGAGCCGGCCAAGTCCGGTCGGCCAAGCTCGCCGCACCAGCGGTTGTTGGAGATTGCCAAGCATCCGATAATTCGCCGGGCGAGCGAGCTGTTCGGTGCCCAGCCGGTCCGCGTTGACGAACCACCCGACCAAGAGTGAAAAGGCAGACATGTTCAAAGGACTCTCCAACTTGGGAGCGCTGATCAAGCAGGCCCAGCAGATCGGCGGCCAAATGCAGAACCTCAGTGAGGAGTTGAAGGACCGTCGGGCAGAGGGCACGGCGGGTGGCGGGATGGTGGAGATCGAGGTCAACGGGTTGTTGGAAGTGTTGCGCTGCCGGATCGACCAGCAGTTGGTCGCCCAGGGCGACCGCGAGTTGATCGAAGACCTGGTCGCTGCGGCCATGAACCAAGCGGTGGCCAAGGGAAAGCAACTCCACGCCGACGCCGTGAAGCAACTGACCGGCGGCCTGAATCTTCCCGGAGTCCAGGAGGCCCTGGCCAAATTCACCAACCTGGAGCAGCCTGAGGAATCATAGTGTTGCCGCGGGAAACCGGAGATGACAAATCGACCTCAGCGATCAGCCGTCAGCTTTCAGCGATCAGCTCTCAGCAATCAGAACTCTGCTTTTCCTCGAGCTGATCACTGAGCACGTATCGCTGATGGCCGGTGGCTGACTGCCGACGACCAAGAAACTGAGAGCTGACCACTGACAACTGACTACTGAGCACCGACAGGAAACCCGCCATCGTGCCGGAGCTGACCCAATCGGTCACCGATCTGATCGACGAGTTCGCCAAGTTGCCGGGCATCGGCAAGAAGTCGGCGGAGCGGCTGGCGTACCACGTGCTGCGGGTGCACCGCTCGGAGGCGCTGGCCCTGGCCGACGCAATCCGCAACGTCAAGCAGAACGTGCGATATTGCCGCCGTTGCTACAATTTGGCAGAGGAGGAGGAGTGCACGATTTGCCGAGACCCCAAGCGGGACCAGGAGATCCTCTGCGTGGTGGAACAGCCGCGAGACCTGATGGCGCTGGAGCAATCGGGCATCTACCGGGGCTTGTACCACGTGCTGCTGGGAAGAATTGCCCCGCTGGAGCAGATCTCGGCCGAGCAACTGACGATTGATGCCCTGGTCCGGCGCGTCGGCA
>CAZUAM010000751.1:0-3183 GCA_964618095.1 uncultured Planctomycetaceae bacterium
GACTTGAGGCGATCCAATATAAAGGAACTATCATGTTCAACCTGCAACGATTTCCGCGAACCATCCTAAACGTGGCCATTCTGTCCTGGGTCGCTTGGCTGCCCCTGGGCGCGCCGGCCGCAGAAACCTCCAAATGTCCGAATATCCTCCTTATCCTGGCGGACGACCTCGGTTGGGGAAGTGTGGGCTGTTATGGGGCCGATCCGCGGCTCGTCCGCACGCCGAACATCGACCGGCTGGCGAAGGAGGGCCGGCGGTTTACTGACGCGAACACGACCTCGTCGGTCTGCTCGCCGACCCGCTACTCGGTCCTTACCGGCCGCTACTGCTGGCGGACGTCCCTGAAGCACGAGGTGCTCAGTACCTTTTCGCCGCTGCATATCGAGTCCGGGCGGCTGAATATGGCCTCGCTTCTCAAAAAGCACGGCTACCGCACGGCGGCGATCGGCAAGTGGCACCTGGGCTACGGCGCGCAGCCACGGACCGACTACACGCAACCGCTCCGGCCGGGGCCGCTGGAGATCGGCTTCGATTACCACTTCGGTGTGCCCCAAAACCATGGCGACGTCACCGGCGTATACGTGGAAAACGATCGGGTGGCGGGGCTCCGCTCGCCAAACCTCACGCCGCGTGACCAGGCCGGCACGAACTTCAGGGGCACGCCCTTTTTGGGCCTCGACGCGCCGCAGCGGGTCGACCAGCAGGTGATGCCGCTGCTGACCGAGAAGGCCGTCGCCTGGCTCGAAAAGCAGGACGCCGTTGAGCCCTTCTTCCTGTACTACACGCCGGTCGCCGTGCACAACCCCGTCACCCCGTCTGCGAAGACGAAAGGCACCAGCCGGGCCGGTCCCTTTGGCGACTGGATTCACGAGCTGGACGTCTCGGTCGGCCGTGTGCTGGATGTTCTGGATCGCAATGGGCTGACTCAGAACACGCTGGTCATCTTTACCAGCGACAACGGCGGCGTTTACACGCCCCAGCGCGAGTGTGAGCAGACCCACGCTTTCAACGCAGGGTTGAAGGTCAACGGTCCCTTCCGCGGCGGAAAGCACAGCGTTTTCGAGGGTGGCTTCCGGGTACCTTTCCTCGTGCGTTGGCCGGGACACGTGCCGGCGGGCACCGTGTGCGAGGAGATGCTCAGCCTGGCCGATTTTCTGGCCACCACGGCGGCGATTCTGGGCCAGCCGCTCCCGCCCCACGATCAGGCGGCCGAAGACAGCTACAACGTGCTCCCGGCGCTGCTCGGGCAGTCGTACCAAGGCCCTCTACGTCCCCACATGATTGTCCACAGCGCGGACGGCAACTTCGCCGTCCGTCAGGGGCCGTGGAAGTGGATCGAAGGCGGCCACCACCCGGCCACCAGGAAGGGTGCGCTCCGGGTGCGGGCCGCCGAGTTCAAGCCGCAGCTCTATCACCTCGGCAACGACCCTTCCGAGCAGCACGAAGTCGGCAGCGAGGACCCCCAGATCGCACGCCGGCTCTCGCGGTTGCTTGAGAGGTGCAGAAACCTGCGCCATAGCCGTGGCGGACCCGACGTTTCGCGGTAGACATTCAAAGGAGGGTGTTGCGATGAGGCGCTTCAATGCGTCGGAAATGGCAATCATTCTTGTTGTGCTGGTAACGTGGAGCCTCGGCCGGACCGCCGATACGCTGGCGGCCGGGCGGCCGAACGTGATCTTCATCATGGGTGACGACCATACCAGTCAAGCCTGGGGTTGCTATGGAAGCCGCCTGGCACCGCTGGCCAAAACGCCCAACATCGACCGCCTGGCACGCGAGGGTGCCCGGCTGACCAACTGCTTCTGTAGCAACTCGATCTGCGTACCCAGCCGGGCGAGCATCCTCACCGGCCAGTACAGCCACTTAAGCGGGATCAAGACGCTCCGCGAGGCCCTCGATCCCGCGGCTGACAACGTGGCCAAACGGCTCCGGCAGGCCGGCTACCAAACCGCCCTGGTCGGCAAATGGCACCTCAAGAGGGCGCCCGCGGGGTTCGACTACTGGAACATTATCAAAGGCCAGGGCCGCTACCACAACCCGGTGATGTTCGAGAAGAACCTCGACAAGGGCGTCGTCCAGGAGGGGGCCTACTCGACCGACGTCTTCACGGAGAAGGCCCTGGCGTGGCTCGACCGCCGCGACTCCGAGAAACCGTTCTGCCTGATGCTCCACTTCAAGGCCACCCATGAGCCGTGGCAATACCATCCGCGACACGCGAAACTCTACGAAGGCGTGAAAGTACCCCAGCCGCAGACCCTGCTCGGCCCGACCGGCCCTCGAGGCTCCGTGGTGCCGGGCTGGCCCCTGGAGATCCTCACTAAGCGGATGCTCCGCGGCGGGCACGGCGGGGGACGACTCGAGCTCGACACCGACGATCCGCGGGCCGTCCGCCGTGCCACGTACCAGAAGTTCGTCAAGGACTTCCTTCGCTGCGGGGCCGCGATCGACGAGAACGTCGGCCGGGTGCTCGACTACCTGGACAAGCGCCAGATCGCCCGGGACACCCTCGTGATCTACACCAGCGACCAGGGCTACTTCCTCGGCGAACACAACTACTTCGATAAGCGGTTCATGCTCGAAGAGAGCCTCCGGATGCCGCTGGTGGTCCGCTATCCCCGCGAGATCAAGCCGCAGACGGTGGTCGAAGACATCATCTTGAACGTCGATTTCGCGCCGACCTTTCTGGACTACGCGGGCGCTGAGCCACCCCCGACGATGCAGGGCCACAGCTTTCGGGCCAATCTGGCCGGCAACACGCCCGCCGACTGGCGAAGCGCGATGTACTACCGCTACTACGCGGGCAGCCCGCAGCGCCCGGCCCACTTCGGCATCCGCACGCACCGCTACAAACTGATCTACTACGACGGCTTGAAGGACCAACCCGAGGGGCGGCGCTGGGAGCTGTACGACCTGGCCCAAGATCCTCAGGAGACCCGCAACGCCTACGGAGACTCCAAGTACCGCGAGATTACCGCGGACCTGAAGAAGCGTCTCCGGGACCTTCAGGCGGAATTGGGTGACCAGCCCGCCGACCCGAAGGTTTCTCGGACGGGAGCCAACTGATCCCGGGTCGTCCCTATCGGCCGCTGCACGCAACCCGGCGGTAGGTCCCGTGTGTGGCAAGTTTGCCTGGCAACTCGGTGCTTGGGGTGGCTGGGGTCGAGCTTCGCTCGACCCCAGCCA
>CAZUAM010000752.1:0-3180 GCA_964618095.1 uncultured Planctomycetaceae bacterium
GGGCGTGTCTTCGGGCTCCAGCTCCTGTCGCAGGATCACGATTTCCGACGGGGCCTCAATCCCCAGCCGGACCCGGTCGCCCGCTACCCGCACTACCGTCACCACAATCGCGTCGCCGAGCTTGATCCGCTCACGCTCGCGTCTTGACAGCACAAGCATCGATGCGCTCCGTGTCGATATGATACTGTATGTATGTATACATATTTGCCGCTCCCGCGCCAAGTCCGCGCCGCCATGCCCACAGGCGGCGCGCCCGCCCCATGCGGAGGCTCCGGCGGGGATAGTGCCCGGGGACACCGATAACGTCTCCCAGAGCTCAGGCTGCCACACACCCTAGCCGCGGGGCCTCGACCAACTGGGTTTTTTGGAACCGCTCGCCCCCGGCGCCGTAGAACAGGATCTGGTTCCGGTCCGTCTCCCAGATCGCGGAAAACTTGGCCCTTCGGGGGCCGTGGAGACAAAAGTAGATCCCGCAGGGTTTGCCGCCTCGCACAAGGACCCGCTCAGTCATGTGGAAGGCACCGATTTGAAGTTGGTAATGCTCACATAAGGTTACGCTGACGTATTCGCGAAGATCATCCAGTCTGTCAATCTGGTAAAAGCGAGTCAACATTTCTGTGGGCAATCTCCTGACTGCGCACGAAGATTGCACAAAATGCAATATTTCGTGCAGGTGAGAGAAAATGGGGTGAGTGCCGACAAAAAAAGCTATCGGCAAAATGGACGGCAAGACTTCGCCCCAGAATCCGGCAATCTGGGAGGCCTACAGGCTCAAGGAAAAATTCTTCCGCAGCGCTAGTCCAGTCACGACAAGCAGATGGCAAATCCGAACTGGGTCCTTAAAGGCGTCAAACGCGTTTTTTTCTTAAGTCTCCAGGCGCCGGAAAAACCGCTCACCACGCCGCGCCTTGCCTATTTTTCCTCTTTGGCATAAGCCGCAAACGCCTCGGCAACCTTGCCCGACTTCTCGTTCCCCCGGTGCAACAACACCCGGTAGCGAAGCGCCATCGTCTCGCCCGCCGGAAGCGTGTAGGTGCCGTCCACGTCTCGGCTCCCCTCGAAAGCGCGGAGCCCGAAGGGGTTGGCCGCAAACAGTCCGTAGGTCCGGACGTGCCACCAGGTGGGAAAGCGGAAACTGCTGGGGTGGTTCAGGATGGCAATCCCCACCGTCTGTCCGTCCACCGGCCCGTGGTAGTCAACCCAGGCCGACCGCTTCCCCCAGGCGCCCGTGTCGGTCTGGCCTTCGCTGTTGACGACCCGTCCGCCCTTCTTCGCGTCGACCTTCATCGTCCCCGCCACGCGCACCCCAAAGGTCCCTTCCTTCGTATCGACGAACTTCAGCGGGCCGCCGCTGGCCTTGATCGTGATGTCGAAGTCGATCCAGCGGGCATCGCGGTCGCTGCCGAACGCAAGCCTTCGCTGGTCCTCGCAGACCTTCTTGCCGTCCGGAGCGAGCCAATCATTCCGTGTGACGATCACGGCCTTTTTCCCGCCCTTGATCTCCACAAACTCGCGATGCTTGATCGTTCCTCTCCCGATCTCCCAAAAGCTTACTCCACCGACGCCGCCGTGCGTAAACCACAGTGAGCGATGATGCTGATGGTCCTCTCGCTCGCCGGGCCCCTTCGCCATGGGATAAGCGCGGGTCATCGGCTTGCCCGTCGGCCCGATGATCGGCCACAGGATCGGGGTCCCCCGAAAGTCCGTCACGTACTCGGTAAACGGTTTCCCGTCGATCTTCACTACCACGCCCTTTTCGGAGCGTTCGGCCGTGATCTCAGCGGCGGCGAGATTGGCGGCAGCCAGCGCGGCAACGCCGCCCACCAGCATCAGGAACGAAACTCGGCAGGTCATGGCAGGGGACTCCTCGGGAGGATGGACTCTAACGATTCAGTGCCCGCCCGGCCAAACACGCCAATCGCCCGGCCGCCACAGGCACGACGGTCCCCAGCATCATAGGCCGCCGCGTGGAGGTGTGCAAGAATCGGTTCACAGGGAAAAAGGAGACCGGCGGCCGGGAAACGCCCGGCGCGGTCTTGGCGATTTCCCATCGCTTGCCCGCCGACGTGGGGGGCGGCCCCGCATGCAACCGTGTTCACGCCCTTTTCAAGGCTGCTCGTTTCGCCGGTACTCCTTGAAGCTGACCGGCTTGAAGATCTCCATGAACTGGCGGGTCTGCGCAACCCGGTCCAGATCGGCCTTCGCCAACCGGCGGACCAGCCGGTGGCTGCTGCGAATCGTAGTCCGCTTGGGGGGCAAGCCCTTCTGGGGCGTCAGCGTCAGGCGCACCTCCCGGGCGGTCGCCTCCCGTCTGGCCAAGGCCCCGTTGACCGCCAAACGCGCAAACGGCGGCTTCGAGCCCGGGTTCAACAGCGTGTTCAGCCGGGCGTACCAGTCGGAAAACTCGCGGTATTGTTGCGAGATCGCCCGGCTCTCGGCGTCCACCAGCACCAGTCGATAGGTCATCCACGGGCAGGACAGCGTCAGCTCGCCGGACGCCTTGTCGAAGTGCTCGTCGAATCTCGGAGCGGCCAGAAACTTGATGAAGGGATCCGGATGGGCCTCAGCCCGGCGCTGCAACCGCTGCGTAAACGCCAGCACCTCCTGCGTGGTCAGCTCGGCCCGCACCCGCCGGGCCGTCTCCAGCAGGGCAAATCGTCCCTCCTGCTTGTCGAATACGATTACCTCCGCTGGGGCCTCCAGGTAGTCGTACACCATACCGTCTCGGAAGATCGTCGTGCTGCGGCTGTCGGCCTTCTTCCGGTTGCCGAAAAAGACCTCGTTTTCTACCCGAAAGTCCTCACTCGCCGCCGATTGAGCACCCCCCAGAACACCGCCCAGCGCGAACATCGAGTACAGAACTGTCCGAAAAGCCCTCAATCTGGATGAAAACATCGGAACAACTTCCTCGGCAATACTGGGTATGCGGTGGGCACGGGCCGCGGAGCGGAAGATACCCCAATCTGCACACCCGTGTAAAGCGGAGACATGTAAAGCGGACAAGTCAGCCTGCCGGGTGCCCATCGCCCCCGGGTTCCATATCCTCGTTGACACCCGGGAACCGGCTGGGTAACTTAGAGGTTTGCATGAAGAGGCCGCGGGCTCGGCGGAGCGGCCCGCCCCTGGGGGGATTAGCTCAGTTGGGAGAGCGTCTGGCTGGCAGCCAGAAGGTCAGGGGTT
>CAZUAM010000753.1:0-3175 GCA_964618095.1 uncultured Planctomycetaceae bacterium
CACCGCAAACAGCCTCATTCATCCATCTCCTGCTACCTGTTGGCTGTTCCGCACTCGATGGCAGACGCGGACAGCGCGGGCAGAACCACTTTGTCTTCCGAGGCGGAAAGCTTCACCGTTCTCACTCTTTCCGGCGCAGTCCAGTGGTTCATCACGTCCGGATGACGACCGTCGAGCGTGTCGCAGACCGTTTCTCCGGCGACCGGCCGAAATCCTGGGCCAAATGCCCTCAAATCCGGAGCCAGAGTAACCGGCTCGTTTTTCGTATTGACCGCGAAAATGCAAAGGGACTTTCCTCCCTGGGACATGCAGGCCGAGACGTCCACTCCTTGGGGCACGTTTCCAACACTCACGGCAGTCGGCTTCACGTGGTCGGCGTAGAGCTTCATGACATGGTAGCTGGGACGTTTGTAGAGGCCGGCCGGGCTGGTCCCAATGATACCGCTGCCCAGGCTGTTGGTCATGTTGGAACGGCAGGCAATCTCCACGATATCGGAATACCGGAGCATGAGGTTCAAGTATCGTGCGTTCAACAGCGCGGTCTCCAAAGTAAGGAGCTTGCCACGCATCAGCCCCCAATATCCCGCGCTGACGTTCCACTCCGTCACGGCGATCTTGATCTGGCCACAGTCTGGAGTTTCTTTGATCATCCGGGAGAGTTTCTTGAAGTCCGCTTCGCAGGCCGCGAAATCCGGCGTGTAGTGATGTGGGCCGATATACGCAATGTCTTTTCCGACTGCCTCGAGCAACTTCCGTGACGGGAACGAAGACAGAAGCTGCACAGCGGGATCCGTCTGCTTCATGGCCTTGCAGAACTCCGGGCAACGGTTGACGTAGTCGTCGTCATTGCCACTGATTTCATTTCCAAGCTGCCAGTACTTGACCCGGTATGGTTCCGGATTTCCGTTTGCCGCCCTTTTGGCGCCCCAAGGCGTGTCCGTGCTGCCGTTGCAGTACTGGACCAGGTCGGCCGCACTTTGTGGGCCGTCGGAGAAGCTCAGGCAGATCAAAGGCTCGGCGTCGACCAGTTTGCAGAACTGGCAGAACTCGTCAATCCCGACGTCGTTCGAGTCGATCCGGCCCCACACTTTGTTGGGAAACGCCAGGCGACGGT
This sequence comes from uncultured Planctomycetaceae bacterium, assembly GCA_964618095.1. GTDB lineage: Bacteria > Planctomycetota > Planctomycetia > Pirellulales > Thermoguttaceae > CAZUAM01. The sequence continues at coordinate 1,115 of CAZUAM010000753.1, forward strand.
CTCGCTCCCCGATACCGCTCTTCCACCGATAACCACCCGGATCGCATGCCGAACCGCCCCAACGAATCACGGCCGGTCGTACCTGCCGGATGGTCTCTACCACGTCCTGCCGCCAGCCTTTGACGTTGTCAACAGGCATGAGCGAGAGCTTGTCCGCCCGGATGCTACCTTGACCGACGGCCCTTAGCTCGAACACGACACGATCGGTCGTGCCCCGCGAAGTCATCTTGGCGGTGTACTTCCTCCACTTCCCGGAGAGTTCGGGAAGCTCGGTCGAAGCAAGCTCCATCCAGTGTCTCTGGGGGAGCATGACTTTGAGCACGACTTCCGCTCGGGCATCGTTGGTGTCGGCACACAGGAAACCGGAAAAGGCATACGTCATGCCTTTCTTCACGGCAAGGCCGGACTGAGTAAGACTGGCGGCCCGACCCGCAGTGGCCGTCAGCTTAACGCAGCGAGGACCGTTCAGCGGGTCGTCAGTCTCATAGCTCCAAGTCTCATTCTCGTCCCAAGGGCGGTCGCAAAGGTTCGGTTCACCAATGTAGCAACACCAGTCGGCCCGCTTGACCACGTCCTCAAAACCGCGGTTGTTGAGCATCTCGGCCCACATTCCGGGAACCAAGTCGTCGAGCAACTCAATGAAGTTGCCAAACAACATGGGACTGATCTGCCCCTGATGTAAAGGACGCGGAGAGATCTTGAAAACCCCCTCGTCGTCTGCCCGACCGAACCGAGCAGAACACTGCGGCCCCATGGCCAAGACCGTAACAGAGAGTACGCGAAGAAGCAGGCCGGTTCTCATTGTGTGCTCACTTTCGCCCCCTTGATATGGTTATCTGAAAAGCAGGGTGTACTTGGCTATTCTTGATATCCCATCGCCCTACACTGCGCGTCGAAATCGGGCGGCAAGGGGGAAAGTGGTTTGTCCGCATCGCGGGCGGCGTAGCGGAGCATGTTCCTCAGCAGCCGCTCGGCGGCCGGGTGCTTCCCCAGGTTTTGCCGGATGTTCAGCGTGTTGAGCACGAACCGTCCGGCCCCCAACTCGTGAACCGACACCGTCAATCCTGAAAGATATCCTTGCGAGGACTTGATCGCCCCGGCTACCGCCTCGGCCGTCGGGTCACCGCCGGAAAACATCAGGTCGGGGATGATCTCCCGATAGAACGTGTAGTCCATCAGGCCGCCGGCGGGAAGACCCGCAAAGATCGGATGCTCCTTCGCCCACTCGTCCTTCAGGTACACCCAGCCGGCAAAATGGGTCAGCGCACCTTTGTTTACCAGCGGCAGCCAACCCACCGGGTTTTCACCGCGGCGGAACACCTTGGGTGAGAGGAAAACCGCCGTGGATCCCCGAGCGATCCGGCGGACCAGTTCGGCGAAGCCCTCGGCACCGCCGGCCGGCTTGCCCGGTACCAGGATCACCTGCCGCGCCGCTTGATCGCCCGGCTGCATCGCCCGCACGCGGATACCCCGATCCGAAAGCCATGCGGCCAACTCGTCGTCTTGGCCCCAGAGAACCACTTCCGTTTCTACCAGGGGCATCTTGGCCGGATCGTCAACGTAGAACTCCACCGCACCGCCGGTTGCCGCGCCGCCGGCAAGAAACGTGGCCAGGAAGCGATATTCCCCCGCGGGGCCGTCAATCGGCACCTCTTCGGAAAACACGGGCACTGCAAACGGTGGTGTGGCAGCTTGCTTGGTCTTGGGAATCGTCACCGTGATCTTGCGATCGAACACACCGGTGCAGTTCGGTCCGACGACTTGCAGCCGCACGGGATACTTGCCCGGTGCAAGGGCGTTTTCGTCGGCCAACACGGCCTCCAAGCGGACCTTCGATCCGCGATAGACGTTGACCGGCTCGACGAACAGGCACCACCGCAGCGGATAGAACGCCTCGAACACCGCGTCCACGGTGCCCGGCTTCAACTCGCGGAAGGTCGTCGTGAGGCCTTCGGCCGTCAGGCCCTGGTCTTGGGTGCCGGTAAGGCTGTAGCCCACCACGTCGGGGTTGGCCCGGATGGCGTTGATCCCCAACAGCCGCTGGCCGGCCATCTTGGCCAG
>CAZUAM010000754.1:0-3173 GCA_964618095.1 uncultured Planctomycetaceae bacterium
TGGAGTCTCCGCCGGAGATCGTGATGCTCTCCGGCCCCTCGATCCGGTAGCTTTTCGCGTTGCGGAACTTGATCGTACCGACGGTCACGGGCCACTCGTCGACCGCCACGGTACTGTTGTCAAGGATAGCGCTGAGGAAGTTCACCGGCGCGCCCTCGCCGTCCGGCACGGCATTGTCCGACCAGTTCGAGGCCTCGTTATACGATCCGTCTCCGCCGGGGCCGGGAGGATCCCACTCGGGTACGGCCCACAACAGGGTGACCTCGCCGGTGGTGTAAAGACCCGATGTGTCCCAGACGGTCTCCGCCTCGATCACGATTTGGGCAAACGCGCCGGTGACCACCGCCGCATCCCAATCGAACAGGTCGAAGCTGGTGCCGATCAGCCGTCCCGGTCGGGCATGATCGGCAAAGAGCAGTTCCAACGTGCCGCCCAAGGAGACGGTGATATCCGGTTGGAAAGAGATCGTGGAGCCCCAATCATCATCCTCGAAGACCATCCGCAGTGTTGACTCCGGATCGAGGCTCATACCGGATTCGACGGTGATGGGGATCGAGGTTCGAGGCCCCCACCACCTCTCTGACGGGTCGGAGTCGCGTACCACGAGCCGCTCTGCGGCGTCCAGCGCGAGGCCCTCGATTCGTCCATCCGGCAAGATGACGGCTTCGGTGCTCGCGGCGGAAGAAATCTGCGACGCCCATGTTAATGCTCCCCGAAGGTCGGAAAAGCTGAGGTCCGCATCCGTCAAGGTGGCGTGCCAGAAATCGGCGTCGGTCAGATTCTTCCCGGCGAAGTCCCACCCGCTGAGGTCGTTACTGCGTAATCCAATGCCGCTGAGGTCACCGCTCTGGTAGCTGGCCGTTGAGTATAGTTGCGCGGCCGTAAAGCCGCCGAGGCTCGCGCCCGTGACGACCGCCCCGCTGAAGTCGGCATCCGTCAAGGTGGCACCCAAATGGGCGTCGGTCAGATTCTTCCCGGCGAAGTTCCACCCGCTGAGGTCGTTACTGCCTAATTGAATGCCGCTGAGGTCACCGCTCTGGTAGCTGGCCGTGGAGTATAGCTGCGCGGCCGTAAAGCCCCTGTGTGTGTCGCCTTCAAAGTCCGCACCGGTGACGACCGCCCCGCTGAGGTCGGCATCCGTCAAGGTGGCAACCTTGAAATAGGCGTCGGTCAGATTCGCCCCGCTGAGGTTCGCATGTTCCAACGTGGCCTCCCGGAAAAAGGCGCCGGTCAGATTCGCCCCGCTGAGGTCGGCATGCGTCAAGGTGGCGGTATGGAAAAAGGCGTCGGTCAGATTCGCCCCGCTGAGGTCGGCATCCGTCAAGGTGGCCCAGCCGAAACGCGCGCCGGTGAGATTCTTGCCGGCGAAATTCCAGCCGCTCAGGTCGTTCCCCCCCAAGCCCATGGCCCCCAGGTCGCCGCTTTGGTAGCTGGCCGTGGAGTATAGCTGCGCGGCCGTAAAGCCCTTGTCTGTGGTGTACCCGAAATTGGCACCAGTGACGACCACCCCGGCGAAGTCCCAGCCGGTGAGGTCATTTGTTAACAAGCCAATGCCAGTAAGGTCGCGGCTTTGGTAGCTTGCCGTGGAATACAATTGGTCCGCGGTAAAACCAGTCGTCCGTCCGAAGTCCGCACCAGTGACGACCGCCCCGCTGAAGTCGGCAGCGGTCAAGGTGGCCGACACGAAATCCGCGCCCGTCAGATTCTTCCCGGCGAAGTTCCAGCCGCTCAGGTCATTCACCCTCAACCGAATCCCAAAGAGGTCGCCGCTTTGGTAGCTGCCCGTGGAGTACAACTGTTCGGCCGTGAAACTGCTCGTGAATTCGAACGAGGCACCAGCGACGACCGCCCCGGTGAAGTCGGCATCCGTCAAGGTGGCCCAGGCGAAACTCGCGTCGGTCAGATTCTTGCCGGCGAAATTCCAGCCGCTCAGGTCGTTATCGAATAAGCGAATGCCGCTGAGGTCACCGCTTTGGTAGCTGGCCGTGGAGTACAATTGGTCGGCGATAAAACCAGTCGTCCCTGCGAAGTTCGCGCCAGTGACGACCGCCCCGCTGAAGTCGGCAGTCGTCAAGGTGGCCTTATAGAAACTCGCGTGCGTCAGATTCTTCCCCGCGAAGTTCCAGCCGCTGCGGTCGTTCCCTCCCAGGCCAATCCCACTGAGGTCGCCGCTTTCGTAGGTGGCCGTGGAGTAGAATTGCTGGGCTGTAAGAGCAGTGCCGCTGAAGCCCGCACGGCTGACGACCGCCCCGCTGAAGTTGGCATCGGTCAAGGTGGCATGCTCGAAAGTGGTGTGTGTCAGATTCGCGCCGCTCAAATCGGCACGGGTCAAGCGCACTAACCGGAAACCCGCGTCCGTCAGATCGGCATCCATTAAGTTGGCATCGGTCAAGTTGGCTTCCCAGAATTGACTGTTCGTCAAATTCGCCCCGCTCAAATCGGCATGGGATAAGCCGGCACCCCAGAGATTCGCGTCCGTGAGATCCGCACCCATTAGGTGGGCATAGCTCAAGTTGGAATCGAAGAGCGAGGCGCGGGATAATCGAGCGCCGACCAAGTCCGCGTAGACTAGGTCCATTTGCGAGAGCGGCGCAGCCGGCTCGGCATTCTTGTCAGTAATCAACTGACCGGTGTCCCAGCGGTAGATGGCCCCTTTGGCGGGCGGGCCGCAAAGCAGCAAGGCCAGCCCGAGCGCGGCAGAGAACACTGACACACGCAGACAAGACGGTCTTGGGCGAGTTCTCATGGCATGTTCCCCCATACCCACAGACCTGCTCTGCCCCAACTCGACACGCCCCCTATTCTACTTCCGGGGCGTTCCGACCACAAACGAACCGACTTCCAGAGTCAAACCTCCGTCAACTCCGGAAGCGACGCTACTACGGCGCGGCGGGCTCAGCCTGCTGCGTACTGTTGGCCCGGAACTGCTCACAATACGGAGTGGCGGATTTCTCCCTCAGACCGGCTTCTGGGGCCCACGACTGAACCATCATTATAACAGGACAGGACCGATGGTCCAATCCCCCCATGATTGGGGGCTGATAATCCGGGGCGTCTGGTCTCCGGCCGCAGGCTGCGATTTGACCGATTCTGCCCGTGGCGCGACCGCAGTCTCGACGGCACAGCCGGGCGTCGCCAGCCTGGGGCGACCGGGCGGGTTGCTGGGCCGCCGT
>CAZUAM010000755.1:0-3160 GCA_964618095.1 uncultured Planctomycetaceae bacterium
GCGGCTGGTAAACCAGGAAGGGCGGCGCGAACTGGCCCACCCTCTGGCAAACTGCCACATGAGCAAGGCCAATGCCCTGCGTGCACTGGGCGACGACCGGGATGCGGGGAGGCTGTATGACCGGGCAATTGCCATTTACGAGCGGCTTGTAAGCCAGGAAGGGCGGCATGAATTGGCCGATGCTCTGGCAAAATGCTACATGAACAAGGCCCACACTGTCCGTGCACTGGGCGACGACCGGGGGGCGGGGGCACTGTACGACCGGGCAATTGCCATTTACGAGCGGCTTGTAAGCCAGGAAGGGCGGCATGAATTGGCCGATGCTCTGGCAAACTGCTACGTGAACAAGGCCCACACTGTCCGTGCACTGGGCGAGAGCCGGGGTGCGGGGGGACTCTATGATCGGGCGATCGACTTCTGCGAGCGCCAGCTAAGCCACGAAGGACGGTGGGAACTGGCCTATCATCTGGCGCAGTCCTACATGAGCAAGGCCCAGATTGTCGGTGCCCTCGGCGACCACCGCGGTGCGGTGCGGCTACACGACCGCGCAATCGCTATCTACGAGGGGTTCGTGAACCAGGGAGGCCTGCGAGCATTGGCAGGCGATTTGGCTTGGGTGCAGCTTCTCTGGGCAGACGAAACCAACAAGCTCGGGCAGCGCGATGAGGCAGCCCGCGTAGCGCGCACGGCTCTCCAGACACTGAAATCGGAAATCGCGCGTACGGGCAGGGCTGACTTGCAGGGTGTCGTCGATTGGGCACACAAAAACCTGGCCGATCTGTTGTGCGAGTGGACCGGTCCGCCGCCCTTGCCGGGTGCATCGCCCGCCACGCCTGAGCCGGTGCAGTCTGCCGGCGACCAGAAACGCCGCGAACAAGAGGTGATCCGTGTCCAGACAGTCAGGCCGGCGCCGTCGGAACAGAGCGAGACCGTGCTGGACTTATCGAGAACCGGGACCAGAACAGAGCCCAAGCCAGTTCCTCCGCAAGCGATAACGCCCGCCAAGGCAGCCGGTAAGCAAATCCGTTGCTCCTGTGGTTTCGAGAATCCGGTGGGCAACCAGTTCTGCAACCAGTGCGGCAAGGAGCTCTTGACGGCCGGAGGGCTCGAGTGCCCACATTGCCAGAAGACGGTACCCCCAGGCGTAAAGTTCTGCGTCCACTGTGGAAAGCCGGTGGCCCACAACAAGGGCTCCTGACTCGGCTGTTGCGAACTCTAACATTCGGAAACGCAGTAATAGGAGATCGAACATGAGGTGTGCAAACTGTAACAAGGACTGGCCGGCCGGCGTGAAGTTCTGCGGCGACTGCGGCAATCAGCTTACCGCGGCGGCGCCGAGTGGCCTGTCGCCGGCACAGGCCAACGTGAACGAGCAGCTCAAGCGGCTGCTGCCACGCATCGGACTGGGGCTGTTTCGGGAGATCCAGCCCGGGCATCACATCTGCCAGCACGGATCGACACACGTTGAAGTCCGCGTGATCGATTTCGGCGGAAAGGTGGCGGTCCGGTCCGTTGCGCCGGTGGCCATCGGCAGCAGGCTGGACGCGGAGCTGCTGCGATTCCTGCTAAACAAGAATGCAGGCCTTGCCTTCGGCGCATTTGGCATCAACGAACAGAACATCGTGATCTTCAGCCACACGATCCTTGCCTCGTCGATGGACGTCGAGGAGCTGGGGGCGTCGGTGAACGCAGTCCTGTTGATGGCTGACCAGTATGACGACCAGATCGTCCGCCATTGGGGCGGAAAAACCATGAAGGATACCGTCATGGACCAAGTGCTCCCGCCTAACATACTTCACTTGCTTCGCTTAGCGGAGTCCCGGAGGTAGATCGCGACGCAGGGGCGTTCTTCGAACAACAGCGAAGGGAGGAAGGCATGGCCGGCAAAGTCACGCTGAAGATAACTGAAGGCCCGATGGCAGGCAGGGATTTTGCCTTCGAAGAGCACGATACGTTCTTGTTTGGCCGCAGCAAAGAGTGTCAGGCCTCCTTGCCCGACGATCAAAAGGTCTCGCGGCACCACTTTATCTTGGAGCTGAATCCACCCGACGCCTGTATTCGTGACTTGGGAAGTCTCAACGGTACGCACGTCAACGACGTGAAACACGGCGGACGCGAGAAGGGTGAAACCCCTGAAGAAGGGGCCAGGCGGCGATATCCTGAAGTGGATTTGAAGGATGGGGACCGGATTAAGGTCGGCAGTACGATGCTGACGGTACAGATTGAAACCTCGAAGTTCTGTTGCGAATGTGGCCGGGAGCTTAGTGCAGCCATTCTCGAAGAGTGCACCGGTCCCGGCGGCATTTACATTTGCCCGAGCTGCAAGGAAAAACCCGCGGCCGCTGCTCAACCGCCCAAGAAGCCCGAGCCCGTACGGTGCAAGAAATGCGGCCGCGACGTTTCAGATGAGGTGGGAGCCCATCGGCGCGGACAATACGTGTGTATGTCGTGTCGGGTTGACCTTGTGGGTTTGTTGCAGCATTTCTTGAAGCGAGCCGAGTCGGGCGACAAGGAACTAGTCGCCATCCGGGGCTACACGATCGTGCGACTGCTGGGAAAGGGCGGGATGGGGGCGGTGTACCTGGCCCGACGCGAAAAGTCCGGCGAGCAAATGGCCCTGAAGGTGATGCTTCCCAAGGTAGCAGCGGATGAACGCGCGAAAGAGCAGTTTCTACGTGAGGTTGAGAACACCAAGGCCCTGAACCATCCTAAAGTCGTCCGGCTGAAAGATTCAGGTTGCTCCGACGGCACCTTCTTCTTTACTCTCGAATTCTGCGACGGCGGCAGCGCCGACGAGCTGATGAGAAAGCATGGAGGCAGGCTGCCGGTTCAGGAGGCCGGCAAGATCATGCTCGACGCGTTGGACGGCTTGGAGTATTCCCATCATGCGGAGATCCCCTACGTCAAGCGGAAGGATGGTACCATCGGCCGAGGCCGCGGCTTGGTCCACCGCGATCTGAGTCCGCACAACATCTTCCTCGCAGGGTCGGGAAGCCAACAGATAGCCAAAATCGGCGATTATGGTCTATCTAAGGCCTTCGACGAGGCCGGCCTAAGCGGCCAAACACGCACGGGGACCGCCGCCGGCAAACCATGGTTCATGCCTAGGCAGCAAGTCGTCAAGTACAAGTATGCCAAGCCGGACGTAGATGTGTGGGCG
>CAZUAM010000756.1:0-3147 GCA_964618095.1 uncultured Planctomycetaceae bacterium
AAACGTGACCTTCCAAGGTTTACCGAAATCGTCCACAAAAACCGTTTGGTGCTAGGGTTCGGGGTTCAGGATCACAGAGACACCTGGACCCATGCAGAATGCCGGTTTGGGCCCAGCCGAAAGGAACTGGTTTGTGGTCCAATGTCGCGGCGCCGTTGGCTTTTTCTTTTCGCTCCTCGCTCCCGAGTCGCAGGCCGGCGCTGAGGATTTCGCCATCCTCCGTTTCGGGCTCTCTCCCCCAACCGTGCTTCTCGACGTAGTCGCTAGATCGACTGGGACGGTTGGCAGAGTCCAACGGAAAGCGACAGTTTTTCGGACGATACGGCCGATCCGTCAACATGGAGGATATGGGGCCCTCTGGCAATCCATGGTCTGCGATCGACGGCAGTCGGGGACCGCGCAGCGGCACTTTCTTCCGAAAAGTCGGACGGTGGTCCGGATTCTTGTAACCTTTTGACAAGAAAATGCGTCTAAATTCAAGGCAGGACGGTGAAACGGCTTAGGGCCAGATATCCGCTGTCGATCAGGGGGCCGTTTGGGCGGCGAGGGGAACAATAAACAGGCCGTTGAGCGAACTTTTTCCAGGCCTCGGGACACCTTAATGCGTACAAGAAGGGAGATCGGCCGGCAACTTACTAGATGGAGGGATCGCCTGCTGGCACGAATGGGGGGTACTGTGCCGATCTGTCGAGTGTTTGGGAGAGCACGAGAACTTACCTGTATTTTTGTTGCTTTCGCCTGTTAAAAAAACTTGGATTCGACTATGCTACAGCGCAGTGGAGTGCCCTGGTCGGTCAGTGAAGGCCGGCAAAAGGCCAAGAGCGGGCCCGATCTGACGAATGACTCGTTGGGGGGACCGCTCGACGCTTGGAGATAACGGGAACTCAGATGCACACCGACTACCTGAATCCAGCCATCCGACAACTCCGCGATCAGCAGGTTCGCTTTGCGCCGCGAGAGAAGAAGATCGAGCAGGCAGACCAGGCCGAAAAGCTGCTCGGCGAGCTCGACCCAAAGCGGACCTATAGCTACGAGTACGTCTGTTTCCGGATCACGAACTACCGTCCGGAGGCCTACCCCGATCTGAGACTCAGCGGTCAGGAGGCCACCCACGACTTGCGGTTGTTCGTGGAAGATGTTTCCGACGCGGCCAATGTGCCGGCGGACGCGGCCGGTGAGCGGGTGCTGACGGTGGAGCAGTTGGCCCGACAATTCAAAGTGTCCACCAAGACGATTTCCCGATGGCGGCACCAGGGCTTGATCAGCCGGCGGTTTGTGCTGGACGGCCGGAAGCGGGTAGGTTTTTTGCAGAGTTCGGTGGATCGTTTTGTGTCGGAGAACGTGGAGCGGGTCCGCCGGGGGGCCGAGTTCAGCCAACTGAGCCAGGGGGAGCGGGCGATGATTATCGACCGGGCTCGGCGGATGGCCCGGGCCGGCGGCTGCCCGGCCGACGTGACCAAGCGGCTCGCCCGAAAAACCGGCCGCAGTGCCGAGACCATCCGCTACACCTTGAAGCAGTTTGACCACAGCCATCCCGAGTTGGCGATCTTTCCGAACAATCACGGTCCGCTGCGGTTGGAGACGAAACGGAGGATCTATCAGCAGTACCATCGGGGGGAGTCGGTTGAGGCGTTGGCCAAGCGGTTCTGCCGCACCAGGACGAGCATCTACCGGATTCTGGGCGAGGTGCGTGCCCAGCGGCTGCTGGAACTCCCGTTGGACCATATCCCCAACGAGCATTTCGCCCGGGTGCGGTCGCAGAAGGCCGAAAGGGCCATCCTGGGTCCGCCGCCGGAGGACGATCAGCCGCGGAAGAAGTCGCGGCTCCCCAGCGGTTTGCCGCCGTATCTGGCGAGCCTGTACGAGGTTCCGCTGTTGAACCGCGAGCAGGAGGCCCACGTGTTCCGCAAGATGAACTACCTGAAGTACAAGGCGATGCGGCTTCGCGAAAGGCTCGACCTGGCCCGGCCCAAGAGTGGGCTGATGGACCGGATCGAGCGGTACTACGACGAGGCGGTGGCCACGAAGAACCAGATCATCCGGGCGAACTTGCGGCTGGTGGTGTCGATTGCCAAGCGGCACGTGGGGCCGGCGGAGAACTTCTTCGAGCTGGTCAGCGACGGGAACATGTCGCTGATGCGGGCGGTGGAGAAATTCGATTTCGCCCGGGGGAACAAGTTCAGCACCTACGCGAGCTGGGCGATCATGAAGAATTTCGCCCGCACAATCCCCGACGAGCACCGCCGGCGGGACCGCTTCCGGACCAGCAACGCCGAGATGTTCACCGCGGCCGAGGATGAGCGCTCGGACCAGTTCGAGCAGGAGTCGGCCCAGTTGCAGCGGGAGGCCCAGGTTGAAAAGATCCTCGGGCGGCTGGACGAGCGGGAGCAGAGGATCATTGTCAGCCGGTTCGGGCTGCGGCGGGGCGAGGAGCCGTTGACGCTGAAGCAGGTGGGCGTCGAGCTGGGGGTGACCAAGGAGCGGATCCGTCAGATCGAGGCCCGGGCGCTGAGCAAGCTCCGCAAGGCGGTGGACGAGGAGAAGATCGACTTTCCCGAAGAGGCCTAAGCGAAGGCAGACAAACGAGCAGAGACCGTCGGTGCCGGAGAGACCGGTGCCGGCGGTCTTTTTTGTTGGGGATTTGGGGATTTGGGATTTGGGATTTGGGGGTTGCGGAGCGGCAGGGGCCGGTGGGGAGGGGGAAAACTTGGTTGGCGACCGCGGTTGGTGGCGCGCGGGTCTTGGGCGGGCGGGGTCTGTGGCCAATAAGTTGCCTTGAGATCTGGACTTACGTCGATTAGAATGAGGGTTAGTTCAGTTCCCCCCGGATGGGCAGGGTGGCCAACAACGGCCGCCGAATTGGTAAGTATTCGCCCAACCCGTTAGAATAAGCGTTTGACTGCCGATTCCACCCGACAGTGGCATGAAGATAGATCCGATGACGTAGACTGCGTCAACAGTTTGCGAAAGCGTGGCAAGAACGAGCCCTTTTACGAGAGGCTCAAAACGGGTTGGGCGAATACTTGCCCGAATTGTTGCCTAAATGTTGATCTGGCAACGGGTTGCGAGGATCTGGGGGGGAACGGGTTTTTGGGATTATGTGGGGCGTTTCACTTAGGGCACGAACCGGCCGGGGAAGATCGACGG
>CAZUAM010000757.1:0-3145 GCA_964618095.1 uncultured Planctomycetaceae bacterium
CAAACGCGCAACAATACAACCTGCACCGACTTAGAGTTTTTCCTCAGCCCACCCCGGGGCCGGCCTCGAGCACGCCGCCGTTGTGGTCCACAGCCCCCAGAACAATCAAGCTGCCACCCAGCGCCAACGAACCGGACCCGTCCTTGGTCAGGGCGCCTTGCAGTACGGAGTAGCCGGTCTCGGTCTCGATGGTCAGGGTGGTCTCGTCGGCCGTATCGACCGTCAGGTCGCCGGCGGCTGAAACCGGGGCCGAAATGGTGTGATCCCCCTCTACGACGTTGATCTCGGCGTCGCCGACCGACGCGCTGAACGTGATCCCGCCCGGCCCGGCGATCGTATAGCTGTTGGCGTTGTCGAAGTTGATCGTGCCCACCGTCACCGGCGAATCGACCGTCACGGTGCTGGCCTGGGTAATGCTCCCCACAAAGTTCGGCACCGCACCCACCCCGTCCGGCACCGTCTGGTTCGTCCAGTTCGCAGGGTCGTTATACGATCCACCGCCGGGAAGGTTCCATTGGTTCGGCCCGGCGGCCATGATCTCGTAACCGATCAGGTCCAGCGCCCTCAAGTCGGGCTCATCGACAACGTGTATGGTCCCGAGGCTCAATGTCGGATCCATCAGGCCGATATAGCTGCCCGACAGCGCATCGTCCTTCCAGTGACTGGCCTGCTGGCCATCGACCACGTTCGACATGCGGAACTCCCCGGGGTCCCCCACGAAGTCCAGTGTCCCCCAGACCGTGTCGAGCGTATCCGTGATCGGGTCACCGCCGAGAGCCATGGATCGAGGATACGTGGTGAACTCGGCGGGTGTTTCCGGGTCTCTGCCTGCTTGGTCGTTCTCGAATCGGAACAAGTCCAGAGTGCTGGGCCAGATAACCCCCTGCAATTCCCACTCTATCAAGTCGGCAATATAGTCCACCTCGGAGATGAAACCCAAAGCGTGGCCCAGCTCGTGGGCCGCGACCGTCTCGAAATCCATGCTCCCCGGATCGACTCCATTGCTGTTGTCGAAGTCGAAACTGAACTGGGTGTTGAACGTTATGGTGGCCTCGTGTTCCTCGCCCAGGCCGCCGAATCCCAGGGCCTTAAAATTCGACTTCGTCCCCGAGAGGCCCCCAATGCCGGTGACCGGTGGCATGGGCACGATGAAGGAAACCTGGGCGGCGGTGGGCAGCGAGGCCACGATCCCGTCGTCGGTCTCGTCGCCAGCGTCGTCTACCATGGCGTTGCGAATCACGTCATAATAGATGCTGTATAGCATGAACGGGTCCGTCGCCGCGATCGCATTCGGATCGCCCATATCCATCAGCTCGGCGTCAATGTCCACGGTGATCGGATCGGCAATCCGCGCTTCCCACTGGCCGGCCGCACGATCCAGCGCGGCCAAGGCCGCGGGGTTTCCCTCGAGCGTTGGGCCCGGGATAATGTTGATCTCGAAGGCGCCCCGGTTCCCTCCCCCATTGCCTTGTCCCGTCGGGCCGTACGTCTTGATTGGGGGACGGTCGAGCGCCTGGATCGGGCCATACGTGATGATTGGGGGACGGTCGAGCACGTGCAATAACCCGTCACCCAATCCGGGCTCGGGGGACATGATCACCAACTCTGCCGAAACCGGCACAGCGACCAGCGCCAATACGGAAGCCAACACCACGGTAAACTTGCAACTGCTCATACCCCTCTCCTTTCGCTGCTTGTTTAAGACCCTTTAAGAAAGAGAAACCGATCTATACTCAGCACGGGCGGAGTTTTGTACCGGTTGCTTGCCTCGTACTTCCCCTTCTTGTTTTTTCCTCTGTGTACCTCCGCGCCCTCTGCGGTAATCTCTTTCGCCTTGCGGGAGTATTGTTTCCCGCGAGTTGCCTCACTTCGGGGCCATTCGCAGGGGCAGTCCGACGCGATGCCGCCCGCCCGGCTCACCGCCAGCACCGTCTTCGCCACGCCCAGCCCAACAGCCACAGCCCACCGCTCCCCAACAGCACCAGCGTGCCCGGCTCGGGCACGACCAGCAGGTCGAGGTCGCCGCTGGGGGTGACCACCGGCCGCCAGCTCAGTCCCTCGGCCAGCGGGGCATTGCAGAAGCAGAACACGTAGTCCAGGTTCGGGAACGTCAGCTCAGGCTTACCATGAATAAGTGTCCCCAGAGGAGGAGAACGATGCGTATAAGACCTCCCGGTTACAATCAGGTGGAACACGTCGCCGTTGACGGGCTCGTACGAGGCCGGCGGATTGGCCGGGTCGGGGTCAAAGGTGTAGACGGCGATCGGACCTTCCACGGACACCACGGGATCCCCCAGACTACAAGAAGACATGTAGATCTGCGTATAGTCACCCGGCACCAGACCCGAGTCACTGGTGACCTCCCCGAGCACCTCGCCGTGAGTCGGGCCGAGAAGCAGGAAGACCTTTCCCGGCCCCCAAGGTTCATCTGGGTACGCCAACTCGCGGGTGAAGGTCGCCCCCGCGGCAACCGCTCCCCAATCGCCCATGAAGAGAACCACACAAGCCAACGCGACTGCAATCTTCCACTTTCTCATTGGTTTGCCTCCCATAAACGTGAAACGATCCTTGACTGGGCGCGTACAAAACACCCTGGATCAATCAAGCCGTTTCCGCCAGGCCGCACGAAGTCAGATACGCGGAAACACCACTTCGAACGCGGTGCGCTCGCCAGAGAATCACGACAGGGGGCGCAGAGGAACGCGGAGGACAGGGGGATTGAGTGTTCCCAGTGGATCTCGACTCTTCTTGTTTCCTCTGCGTACCTCTGCGCCCTCTGCGGTAGTCTATTCCGCCTTCCGGGAATACTGTCTCCTGCCAGTTCCCTCAACCCCCGGCCGCTCGTCCGCGATCTCGCCCGGCCCGCTCACCGCCGGCGGCGTTTTCGCCAACTCCAGGCGACCAGCCACAGCCCGGCGCCCGTAAGCAGCACCAAGCCGCGCGGCTCAGGAACTCCCACGCCGCTGTTGAACCGCTCGCTACCCAGGTTCCCGTAACCGCAGTACGGGTACTCGCGGTCAGCGTACGGGATGGTGGCGCCTGGCGCATACCATTCGCGCAAAGAAAGCGGGGGTGGGTATATGTCGTAAGGCCAACCGAAAGAAAGCGGGGGTGGGTATATGTCGTAAGGCCAACCGAAAGAAAG
>CAZUAM010000758.1:0-3137 GCA_964618095.1 uncultured Planctomycetaceae bacterium
AGAGCAGACCGATTCGATCGTCTTCTGGCCGGAGCTGCAGGGCGGAGGTTACAAGCCTTACGTCGTGGAAGAAAGCAACGTCACCAGCCAGAGAAAACATCCTGGGTACATGGGCGTGATGCACGCGATCAAACCCGACCAAGAGGCTTACGTCGTCTACAGGATCGACGCCCCCAGGGACGTTACTCGCGTCACTTACGGGGGGCGGTTCTACAACCGGGCTCCCCAAGCGGAGATCCGCCTGTCGCACTCCTTCGACGGCGGCAAGACGTGGCACCAGTCGTACTCGTTGAGCGACACGAAGCCTCCTTGGGACGTCATCCATTACGAGTCGGTAGACGACGTTCCGTCGGGCGTTCGGTCGGTGCTGCTGAAGTACCGCCTGGGCGCGTCGCAAGCCGGGTCATCGGCATGCAGCATCTACAGCGTCCGCATGGAGGTCAATCATCAACCCGTCGCGCCGGGCTTCAAGCCGCTCGAGGTTACGTTCGGGTGGAACGAGGTCCAAGCAGACCGATCTCTGGTCGAGCGCAGCCATACGCAGTTGGTCAACAGCGTGCCGTTTCGATACGCGATCCACGTCGGCGGCGCCGACCACCCGGTTGTGAACTCGTTGCGGGTCCGTCTCGCCGGCCTGGTGCCCGGCGCCCCACAGGGCTACTCCGACGGCAAGGACACCGGCGGCAGCAAGTTCATCGATCGATGGGTCACCTGCGGCCGAAACCTCTTGGAAGGCAAGCCGTACACGGTTTCGGTGCCCCCAACGGGGCAATGGGAGGGCTCCGATCCCCAGGGCAAAAAGCTGACCGACGGGATCGTGGGGCCACCCTACGCCGGGGGAATTGCCCTAAGGTACGCCTGTGCCTGGGATCCCAAGTCCGGCCAGCCGGAAATCACCGTCGACATGGGCAAGTCCCAAACCCTGGGCGCCTTCCGCGTGCATATCACGGCCGGCTGGCCTTGGTGGGACGCGCTGAAGGGGGAAGTCAAAGACGAAGTTGAAGTCTTCACCTCGGCCGACGGCAAGACCTACCAACCCCAGGGCAAGTTCAACATGGATCTGCGTCGCAAAGACGTCCCCATCAATCACATGCTCCCCGACGAGGAAACCGCCCACGGCTGGAACTTCGAGCACCTCCTCCAGCGGCCGGTCCGTGCCCGGTTCGTTCGGCTGAAGATCACACCGAGGCGGATCCTGGGCGTCACCGAGGTCCAGGCCCTGGAGTCCGTCAAGTACGAACCGTTCGAGATCCGCATCGCGCTGCCGGACGATGATCAGAAGTAGGTTGTGGGAGGTTGTTTATCGGCAGCTCCTAATACTACAGCGCAGGGTGTTTTTGCGGAGTTGGCATAACTCGCAGTGATTGAATAACTTAGGACGCGCGCTTGCGAAGTCCTTCTCACGCCGTTTAGCGGGCGGGCTTGCCCGCCGTGGAATGCATTGAAAACTCCCGGTAATTTCACGACGGGCAAGGTAAGCCCGCTAAACAGGAACGTTGCGAAACCCTGCGCTGTAGTGCTGACAGAATCGTGCAACTCTATTTGGCTGCCGAGCTGTCGGTCCTTAACTTGGAAGGAGACCACACGATGCGCCGAACAAGGACTCGCGGGAAAAGCATGCTGAGGATCGGTTGGGTCGTTCTCGGCCTTGCCGTTGGGTTCTCCTCTTCCGCCTGCTACGCGGAAGAGCAGACTGCGGAGCCTCCACTGCCGAAGGTCCGAGTTGCCGCCAACGGCCGGACTTTCGAGACGGCAGACGGCAGGCCCTTCGTGCCGATGGGAGTGAATTACTATCGTCCCGGCACCGGTTGGGCCCCGCAGCTTTGGAAGAAGTTCGACCCCGAAGCTACCCGTCGGGACTTCGCCCGGATGCAGCAGTTGGGCGTCAACTGTGTTCGCGTGTTTCTCACCTATGGTTCCTTCTTCATGGAGCGGGACTCGCTGCGATCCGAAGGGCTCGCCAAGTTCGACCGACTGCTCAAGATCGCCGAGGCGGCGGGGATCTACGTGCATCCGACCGGCCCCGATCACTGGGAAGGCGTTCCGGCCTGGGCGGCCAGGGACCGCATTGCCGACGAGCGAGTGCTTGCCGCCTTGGAGAATTTCTGGAGGCTTTTTGCCAAGCGCTATCGGGGAAGAAGCGGCATTTTTGCCTTTGACCTGCTGAACGAACCCCAGGTGCCGTGGGATACGCCGGCCATGCGACCTAAGTGGAACCGGTGGCTGGCGGCCCGCTATGGGAACGCAGAGAAAACAGCGCAGGCCTGGGGAGTCCAACCCGAGAGTATTCGCTGGGGAAACCAACCCCCGCCTGCGCCCAAAGAATCACCGGGCAACCGACAGCTCCTCGACTACCAACACTTCCGCGAAGAGATCGCCGACCAGTGGACGCGCCGGCAGGTGGCTGCGATCAAATCGGCCGACCCTGACGCGCTGGTCACGGTGGGCCTGATCCAGTGGAGCGTGCCGGCGCTGCTGCCGGGGGTGCGGCAGTACGCGGCATTCCGGCCGCAGCGGCAGGCACGGTGGCTGGACTTCATGGAAGTCCACTTCTACCCGTTGGCCGGCGGCTTCTTCGAGTACGCCACCGAGGAAGATGAAGAGCGGAATCTGGCGTACCTCGAAAGCGTGGTGCGTGAAGTGGCGGCGACCGGCCGGCCGGTGGTGCTCGCCGAGTTCGGCTGGTACGGGGGAGGCAAACTCACGATCGACCGCGGCGCCCATCCTGCGGCCAGCCAGCAGCAGCAGGCCCGCTGGTGCCGCCGGGCCGTCGAAACCACCCGGGGGCCGGCGACCGGCTGGCTCAACTGGGGTCTCTACGACCACCCCGAAGCCCGCGACGTCAGCCAGTTGACCGGCCTGCTGACCGCCGACGGTAAGCCCAAGGCATGGGCCCGCGAGTTCCAGAGTCTGGCGCGCAAGCTCGCCGGCAAGCCGATTGCCCCGGCCCGGCTCGGTCCGCGTCCGGCGCTCGACTGGGACCGCTCGATCACCAGCCCAAAGGCCGGCCACCAGTTCCGCGAGAAATACTTCAAGGCATTCAAAGCCCAGAGACGTCCCGAAGGGAGGAAACCATGAGTCATTCTGGAGGCTACCGGTGGATGCCCGTTGGAGTCCTGCTTTGTTGGCTTGGTCTT
>CAZUAM010000759.1:0-3120 GCA_964618095.1 uncultured Planctomycetaceae bacterium
CGACGGCACGTTTAGCGGCCGACGGCACGTCGGCCCCTGGTAGCGCCGCATTTGTCAATCTGAATCAGAAGCGAAACGCCACATTTGGTACGGTCCCGCGGTGGGCAATTGGGCGGCAGATGCCTTGCGCCCGGTCATCCGGCCGCCAGGCGTGGCGACGGGCAAGGGGGCGCGGTGCGGGGCGCTGTGCTTCTCCTGATTTTACAGGCCCCCTGTTTTTCCGCGCGTTCCCATTATACGGCCCCGACATTTCACCCTTGCACGAGGCCGGGGTTTTGACTATCATCTGCCCCCTCTTCTGCGGGAATCCCCTCGATCATGTGCTCGCTTCCATGGGTGGATCGCCTTGTACGATCAGTATGGCGGTTGTCGCTGCGGTCTTGGCGGCCGGCTGTTCTTCCTCGCCGTGGTCGGCCGGTCGGCCGGCGGAGAGCGGGGTTGCAGGGCCGGCGGGCCAGGCGCAGTCGATTCCGGCATCCGGACCGCCGACGGCGACCGGCGCCACGGCAGCCCGGTCGGACGCCGAGGCGATGCAGGAGGTCGTGGCGGAGTTGCAGGAGCTGGGCGCGTTGGACCCGGCGGCCCAGGGAAGGCTGATGGAGGACCTCAGACAGACCGATCCGGCGTGGTGGCCGTTGGTTGTGCAGCAGTTTCGAGCCGCGGCGGCATATCGGCGTCGGGCCGAGGGGCGCCAGCCGGCCGCCGCCGGTTCCGGAGATCGCTGGCCGGTGCGGACTGTCTCCGCAATGGCGCCCCCGGGGGGACGGGTTGGCGGACAGCGCGACCAGGCAGCTTCAGGGCAAGCGTACTTGCCGCCCGGTGTATCTCCACCCAGTGGACAACCTCCCGAACGCATCGGGCGTCTACCGGTGACCGACAACGCGGCGTTGGCGCCGTCGAAGGCTCCCTGGGGTCATTACCCGGCTACTCCCTATCCGGAAGCGGGCCCACACCTGGCCAACCGCCCGGCGGACATCCGGCAAGGCCCGGATCCAGCCGAGCAGGTGAACGATGCATCCGCCGCGTCGTCGGGGGCGGGTGATTGGCGGGCCCATGTCGGTGGCGCAATCGGGGCGCTGGAATCGCAGCTCCGGGGTGCCCCTGCGGCAGCAGGCGAGGCTGGGCGGCACGCGCGGTTGCGGATGCTCTACTTGCTGGCCGGGAGGCGCGACGACGCCGTGCAACCGATCCCGTCAGCCCCTCCGGCGGATCAGGAATTCTGGTCCAAGCAGATCTACGGTCTGGCGACGTGGCTGGACACGGAGCGGGCTGGGGACGCCACGCGGCGGGCGGCCGAAACAAAGCAGATCCTGGAGGAGGCGGTCACCCGGCTGGGCGAGTCGGCCCCCCTGGTGGTCCGCAACCTGGCCTTCTGCACCGAGGTCCAGAGCTACGGCTGCACCACGCGGTTCAAGACCTACGAGTTCGTACCCGATCAGGAGGTCCTGCTTTACGCCGAGGTGGAGAATTTCACCAGTGAAGCCACGCCCAAGGGCTTCCACACGTCGCTGCGGAGCAGCTACCAGATCTTCGACAATCGCGGCCAGCGGGTGGCCGACCACCAGTTTCCGACCACCGAGGAATACTGCCAGAATCCCCGCCGCGACTTCTTCATCGGCTACCGCCTCCGTTTGCCGAAACGCATCTACCCGGGCAAGCACACCTTGCAGTTGACGATTGAAGACCTCAAGAGCCACAAGGTCGGTCAGTCATCGATCGAGTTGACGATCAGGGACGTGGAGAAGTAGCGTCGACAACTCGCGCTGCCCGGCAGGGCGGAGTTCTACCAGGGCCGACGACTTGGAACCTCGGTGGCGGACGTGATGGGGCGGGGTTTGGCGGGGAGATTGCGCATCGGTGGGCACGTGCAGCTTGATATGGGGGTGCCAGAATGCACACGCAGAGTGGATTTCCCGGAGATTTGGAAGATCCCGGTTCGCGTGAGGCGAGGTTCCCTTGTGCAAATGGTATCCTATAGTAGTGATTGGGCAGTAGCCGGAGAACTGGGCAGAACAGACATGACGGATTCATTGGCCTACATTGTGCCCTGGGTGTTCGGGAGTGTATGCGTGGGTGTAGTAGCGGGTTATTTCCTGGGCCGCAGCCGGTCCAAGGGCCCGGACGATGATCCCGCGCAGAAGGAACGGCAGGCCACTCTCAAGGTCCTGGTCGAGCTGCTCAACGCCGCCGAGCGGCTCACCAGCGACGTGCAGTGCCACAACTCGGAGATCGAAGAGAGCGCGCAGCACGTGGGCAACCTGCAAGTGAGCGGGGAAATGGAAACCGTCAAGCAGGCACTGCTGGGTCACATGACGGCCCTGCTAACGTCGAACAAGCGCTTGCAGGACGACGTCGTCTGTACCCGCTACCGGCTGGAAGAGCAGGCCCAGGAGATCGACGACGCCCGACGCGAGGCGCGTACCGACGCCCTGACGACCGTGGCCAATCGCAAGGCGCTGAACGAGAAACTGCATTTACTGCTGGACGCCTGGCAGCGGGAGCGGGAGCCCTTCGTGTTGCTGCTGCTGGATCTGGATCAGTTCAAACGGATCAACGACTCGCACGGTCATCTGGCCGGAGACCGCGTGTTGAGCAAGGTCGGGAGCTGGCTGAAGGAGTGGGTCCGCGAAGGGGATTTCGTGGGCCGGTACGGCGGGGACGAGTTCGCGGTCTTACTCCCGCGGACCGAGCTGGACGTGGGGATGGAGCTGGCCGAGACGATCCGCTGCCGGGCGGCCGATCAGGCCTCGTGGGTGGCCTTGCGGGGCGAACAGGTTTCGGTCTCCCTGAGCATCGGCGCTGCCGCGCCGTGCGAAGGCGACTCGGCGGAGTCGGTCTTGCAGCGCGCCGACCACGCCCTCTACAAATCGAAGCGTCTGGGTCGCAACCAAGTGCAATGCCAAGAGCCAGCAGCCGAAGAGGCCTTGGCATAGGGAAAAAGGGACGCGGCTCTTTTCGGTGTCCGCAGCTCTCGCGCTGGGCAAGCCCAGCGGCTATTGATCCTCAGAAAGCCAATCTCGCGGACGTTCCCTGGTTCCCAAGCTCCAGCTTGGGAACCAAACGGGGGCGGGAGGGGGCCGGGCAGGGGCGGTTCCCAAGCTGGAGCTTGGGAACCAGGTG
>CAZUAM010000760.1:0-3116 GCA_964618095.1 uncultured Planctomycetaceae bacterium
CCATTTCGCCCCAACGCCCGCCGCCGTCCCCCCGCAGTCGCCAACGCCAGCTAAAAAAGTGCGTTCCTGCACCCTGCGCGCTGCGAGGCAGGCTCCTGAAGTGGTCACCAGCCGGCAACGAACCTTGCGGTTCGAGGGTCTTGAAAACGCCTAGACTTTGAAGCCGTCCACCTCAACGTATGCTTCGATGAGGGCCTGCTCGCCTTCGACGCCCCGAATCGAGTTGCCGTGCTCCATGCCGAGGATGCCGGTGTAGCCCTTGCGGTGGATGTGGCGGAAGACGTTCTTGTAGTTGATCTCGCCGGTGGTCGGCTCTTTGCGGCCGGGGTTGTCGCCGATCTGGAAGTAGCCGATCTCGTCCCAGGCCTTGTCGATGTTGGGGATCAGGTTGCCCTCGCTGACCTGCTGGTGGTACAGATCGTCGAGGATCTTGCACGACGGGCTGCCGACCGCCTTGCAGATCAGATAGGCCTGGGGGATCCTGGTCAGGAACAGGCCCGGATGGTTGGCCCACCAGTTGAGCGGCTCGAGGACCATCACCAGTCCGGCCGGCTCGCAGACCTCGCACATCACCTTGAGGTTCTCCACGCAGTTGGCCGTCTGGTAGTCCATCTCCAGGCCCAGGCTGATGTTGCCCGGCACGACCGTGGACCACTTGGCGCGGACCCGCCTGGCACACTCCACGGCCTCCCGCATCCGGCCGCGGAGATGGTCCTGGTAGTCCTTCGAGGTCTTGGTGACGAATTCGGTCTTGCTGCCGGAGAAGCTGACGAACACGCCCATCTCTATGCCGAGCTTGTCCATGGTCCGGGCGATCTTCTCCTGGAGCTCGACGGGCTTGCCCATCATGCCGTTGTCTTCCCAGGCCGTAAAGCCCGCGTCGGCCGCGAACCGGAGCTGATCGATGGGGTCGTTGCCGGCGCTGTTGCGGAACATGCCGAAATGCGGGGCGTACTTGAGCTTGAACTTGTGCTTGGGTTTGGCGGCCTGGGCGACCTGCGTCTTGACGGTGGTCGCGGCGGCGGCACCGGCTGTCAGGGAGCCGGCCAGAAACGTCCTTCGGTCCATGGTGGCGTTCCTCCTGGAATTGGCTGTGGTGAGATTGGCAGGCGATGCACGACGGGCGGGGCGGGTCCCGTTCACCGGAGGCTATCCCCAATAGGGGAGAAATGCAAGGGGCGGGAGCCGCAGGGGTTGCCCCGGCGGGCAGATTCGGGTATCCCCATAGGTTACGGCTCCGGTGCGACTGAAGCACCGTGATCCACCCAATGCCAACCCACCCTCCCCCCGCAGGAACCGCCCATGAAGACGATGAAAGCCCTGGTCAAGAAGGAAGCCAAGCCCGGCCTATGGCTCGAGGAGGTCCCGCTGCCGGAGGTCGGCATCAACGACGTGCTGATCGAGATCCTCCGGACGGGGATCTGCGGGACCGACGTGCACATCTACAACTGGGACCCCTGGGCGCAGAAGACGGTGCCGGTGCCGCTGGTGATCGGGCACGAGTTCGTGGGCCGGATCGTGGAGGTGGGCAGCAACGTCAAGGATTTCCGTCCGGGAGACATCGTCAGCGGCGAGGGGCACGTGGTCTGCGGGCGGTGTCGCAACTGCCTGGCCGGACGCCGGCATCTGTGCAGGGAGACGGTGGGGATCGGGGTGAGCCGCCCCGGGGCCTTCGCCGAGTATCTGGCCTTGCCGATGACCAACGTCTGGCACCACGACCCGGAGGTCCCCCGCGACGTGGCCGCCATCTTCGACCCGCTGGGCAACGCCGTGCACACTGCCCTGTCGTTTCCGGTGATGGGCGAGGACGTGCTGATCACCGGCGCCGGGCCGATCGGCATCATGGCGATTGCCGTGGTGCGTCACGCCGGGGCCCGCTACGTGGTGGTGACCGATGTGAACCCCTACCGGCTGGAGCTGGCCAGGAAGATGAAACCCACCTTGGCCCTGGACGTCCGCAACCAGCGGATCGCCGACGCCCAGAAGCAGCTCGGGATGAAGGAGGGTTTCGACGTGGGGCTGGAGATGTCGGGCAACCCCGAGGCGTTTCGGGAGATGTTGGACAACATCTGTCACGGCGGCAAGATCGCCATGCTGGGCATCCCCCAGAATGAAGTGGCCATCGACTGGAGCACCGTGGTGCTGAACATGCTCACGATCAAGGGGATCTACGGCCGGGAGATGTACGAGACCTGGTACAAGATGACGGTGATGATCCAGAGCGGGCTGGACGTCGACCCGGTGATCACCCACCGGTTCCACTTTACCGATTTCGACAAGGGATTCGAGGTGATGCGCTTGGGCAGGTCGGGTAAGGTGATACTTACGTGGAAGGATGAATCATAGCGCCGAGTGCTTAGCCGCCGCGTCCACGCGGCGCCGTGTCCCGGCCTGGCCACCGGGGCTAAACGATCCGTTCGGAAGAGTGCGCAATCAGAACTGAAACGCCACGAAAGGAAACGGCCATGTTCGGCTCGATGCGAGGACACCTGATCGACCAGCTCCAAGAGATCCGGCAATCCGGGCTGTTCAAGGGCGAGCGGATCATCACCAGTCCCCAGCGGGCCCGGGTCGGCGTGCTGGAGCACGAACCGGTGCTGAATATGTGTGCCAACAACTACCTCGGCCTGGCCGATCACCCCGAGGTGATCGCCGCGGCCCACCAGGCCCTGGACGACTGGGGCTACGGGCTGGCCAGCGTGCGGTTCATCTGCGGCACCCAGCAGATCCACAAACAGCTCGAAGAGCGAATCAGCGGGTTCCTGGGCACCGAGGAGACCATCCTCTACAGCTCGTGCTTCGACGCCAACACCGGGCTGTTCGAGACGCTCTTGGAGCCCGAGGACGCGATCCTCTCGGACGAGCTCAACCACGCCAGCATCATCGACGGGGTGCGGCTCTGCAAGGCCCGGCGTTTCCGCTACCGCAACAACGACATGGCCGACCTGGAGGCCAAGCTCCGGGAGGCGGCCGACGCGCGGTTCCGCCTGGTCGCCACCGACGGCGTCTTCTCGATGGACGGGATCGTGGCCAATCTGCGCGGCATTTGTGACCTGGCCGACCGGTTCGAAGCCCTGGTAATGGTCGAGGACTCGGACGCCGTGGGCTTCTTGGGC
>CAZUAM010000761.1:0-3115 GCA_964618095.1 uncultured Planctomycetaceae bacterium
TGAGCACCTCCGTGGGACGTGAGGTGATCGGTGCCGGTGGGTTCTGAACTCATCCGGATTCAGCCGGCGGGCAGACCCCAATACCGTCGAGTTAAGGAGCTGTCCAAGATCAAGGTTGGAGCATCTCGGAGACTGCCCCGGTTTTCGCCAAGCGAAAATGAAACTGTCCCCTTCCGAACGTGGGAAGTGATTCCTTTGCGGCTCGTTACCGCTTGCGGCTGATCGTGAACCGGCCCCGCGAGCCAGTTACGGTGTAGACCCGCTCGACCTTCAGCTTGTTCCGGCCGGTGCTGTCTAGATTGAGGTACAAGACGACCGGCAGGTCGTTGCCCACCGGTTTGCCGTTGAATTCCCAGCCATCCAGGTTGATCCCACCGCCCTCGTAGAACTCTTCGGAGGACTCGTTGAACCGCAGACTGGGGTTTTGATCCAGCAGTTGGTCCAAGTCCACGCCCTCCACCGAAAGGGCATCGAGAATCGACTTCAGGGCCTGCTGCTTCTCCTGCAAGGCAAGGGGCAGCTTCGTATCCACGTCGCCCGACACCGGTGTGTATGCCTCCTCGGGTGGAATCTCCTTTTCCCCGCAGCCGACCGCGGCGGCCAGCAGAAGAAGCGACGGAAACCGGATCAACCTGAACATTGGCGTGCCTTTTGGACAGATTCCGGTGGACCGGCCCACTTGAACCGACGATGAGGGTGCCGGCGACAGCTTGTCCGCCACCGCCGCTCGGGGACAGGCAAACCGCTCGCGGCACCCGGCAAATGAAATGCCTGGGTGCACTAATCAAACCCGCCAAAAGGCAGCCCAAACAGCCTTCTCTCTGCTTCTCCTCCGGCGCGGCTGCCGAGGTGCCACCAGATGCGGTGGTCGATTCTCTCGCTGACGAAGCGGGTGCGGCCGTCGCCCATCACCACGTTGACGCCGCCCGTGTGTCGGCTGGAGGCGGTGGTGGCGCCGCCCTTGTTGTTGACCGTGGCGTCCAGATCCCCGGAAGTGCTGTTGCGCCGGGCGCAGCTTGCGTGGTTGGGCGGCATCACGTGGTTGTATCGGGTGGGGATGTAGTTTCCCCAGACCCAGTTGCGCCCCGACCGGCAGATCTGATTGGCCGGCCCCAACTGGGGCTCGACGTTCATGCAGGCAGTGTAGACCTGTTGCCGGGTGACCTTGTCTTCGCCGATGCGGAACCAGTCGCCGGGGATCTCGATCGCCTGGTCGTTGGCGTCGCCCAGCACGGCTTCGGCGAACAGGGCCGTGTTGCTGGAGCCGTCCTTGACGTCGGCCAGCCGCACGGTCCGGTTGGTAAGAAAAATGCCGTTGTTTCGTTCCACGCCGTTTTTCCACTGACCGGTGTCGTTGCCGGCGTTGGCCTTGTAGTTGTTCTTTCCCCAGCCAAAATGGTTCTTGCTATAGGCAAAGTTCATGCGGTTGAAGTCGGAAGGGCAACGCAGCGTGGTGAACCGGCGGGTGCGGGCGGCCTGGTTGGCCGCATTGCCCGGGGCGTGGTCGAACCGGATCAGGTCGTGGGCGTCCTCCTGTTCAATAAAGGGCAACAGCCGGGCATGTTGGCCCCACTTGTTCACGTCCGTCAACCTTCCCGGCGGGAACGACTCGTACCGCTCATGGTAATTGTGGGCAGCGATCCCCAATTGGCGGAGGTTGTTGGCACACTGAGCCTGCCGGCCGGCTTCCCGGGCGGCCTGCACGGCCGGCAACAAGAGCGCGATCAGGATACCAATGATGGCGATCACCACCAGCAGCTCGATCAGCGTA
Source organism: uncultured Planctomycetaceae bacterium (assembly GCA_964618095.1). Lineage (GTDB taxonomy): Bacteria > Planctomycetota > Planctomycetia > Pirellulales > Thermoguttaceae > CAZUAM01. Next base: position 1,772 of record CAZUAM010000761.1, read on the forward strand.
AAACCGCGGCTGGGATACTCTGACACGGCAATTCCTTTACGGCAATCAGACCATCTGGACTGCAACCGGACGCTGTCCGGCAGGCCTCTTCCCAACCGATCACACCTTATGCAGGAAATTGATTTACCCCGCATTCTAGCGGAGCGCACCGCAGACCGCAAGCATTTTCGTGGTGGGTACGGCCACCCCCCGAAAAGCCTAGAGCAGGCTTTCCAGCAGCAGCCGCATTTTCCGCATTTCGGCGAACTGGTCGATGCCGGGAATGTCGGCCAGATCTACGCAGAGCGCACGATCGTAATGCACCTTGTGGAGTTGGTTGACCAGCCGTCCGTATTCAACGTCACCTTGCCCGACGCGGACCTGCAACCGCTCTTTGCTGGTGTCGCGGAGCCGCACGTGGTAGGCATACTTCATCACCCGTTCAAAGCTGCCGCCGCCGTGGGGGCCGAAGATGTAATGGCTGGGGTCCAGGGTGATCCCCAGGCCCTTGACACTGTCGCAGAGGACCACGGCCGTATCGGGATCCTGGGTCATGCGTCCGACCTCGGTAAGCAGCCCCACGCGGACCCCCTCAATCGTGGCGATCGAAACCATTGCCCGCAGCCGTTCCACCTCCGCGTTGAAGGGCGTTCCCAACTCGGCCGACCGGACCGTCACCGTGACCACCTTGACGGCCTTGCACAGCTTGCAACAGGCGGCGAATTGGTCGTAGTACTGCTCCTCGGGCGTCTCGATGTCCAGGCTGAAGGCGACGGGTGTCAACCGGTGGGTCAGGCGGCAGACCTGTGCCGCGCGGTCCACGTCGGCCAGCACCTCGGAAGGTTTCAGGTGCCCACCCGATTCGTGGACCATGATCTCCACGTTGCTGTACTCCAGATCGGCCAACTGCCGCAGCGCGGCGTCCAGAGTCAGGTCAGGAAAACATCGACTCGTGGCGGCGACAAACACGCCCAAACTCCCTCCGTCGGCAGGCGACAAAGATCAACCATCCGATAGCAGGCTAGGGGTTGAGGGTTCGGAGTTCAGGGTTCAGGACCCCGAGTTGGGCGTTTGCGCAGAAACCCTAAGCCCTGGACCCCCCTCTCGATCTGAGGCGAAACCTCGCTAGCCTTCTGTCGGGTCGTCGACAAGAATCTGTCTGCCGATCAGCTTCTCAAACCGTGGCACAGCCCCTATACGGCCCGTTAGCTTACCGCTTGAGCACCCTCCTTGGCAACACCACCGGTGGCAACGGCTGGCCGAGGGCGTTGCTTCGGCGGCGGCCTGGAATACAATGGGGAAGGTAGATGGCTTAGCCCGGATTATTCAAGAATTCGGGAATTCTTGAGCCTCCAAGGGTATCTA
>CAZUAM010000762.1:0-3095 GCA_964618095.1 uncultured Planctomycetaceae bacterium
AACTGCTCCGCGTGCCGTTGAGTGCGGGTCGCCTTCTGCGGGGCGTGGAGCTGGACGGTCGGCACCCCCAACTCGTGGGCCACCTCGAGCTTGACGCCCAAGCCGGCGTCGATGCTCGCAAACACCCCAAGGGGCCATTTCTCCATGGGATCCTCCTTACTTGCCGGAAATGACGACTGCACGAAGAGTAATTACCGGGCGCCCAATCGCCCGAAACAATACCCAAATTCACCGCAAGGTTCAAGCAGCATGATCGTCTTCAGGGGTCGAGGGATCGTGGGGGTCAAACCACTCTTTCTTAAACTCGATTCGGGCCTGCTTTTCGGCCGCGAGATTCGCCGTTAGCATGATCACTGCCTCGGCCAGGGCGGCCTCGGGATGGGATAGCGGGCCGGGTTTTGGGCGCGCCTCGGCGCCGGGGTTCTGGCGGATGCACCACGCCCAATGCTCCAATTGCTGGTGGTAGCCGCGGCCGGCGTCCTCGGCCGCCAGCCGGCCGATCGCCGCCGACTCCTGATACTCCCGGTCGCCCTCCTCGGCAGTTACCAACCCTGCGGTTTTCTTGTCTGCCCCCAGGGCAACTTTCACCTTGCGGTCGGTCGCGGCGGTCTGAAACAGCATCGCCTGGCCTTCGTCCTGAAGGATCAGCGTTCCCTGGGTACCCAACACCGTTTCGCCGTGGCCGCCGCTCTCACTTTCCGCGTAACCGTCGAAGTTGCCTCCCACGGTCGCCGCGTACTGCAAGCCGACGCGGTTCCGCTCGTTATTGTTTGGATTGCTCGCGTCGTAACCCACCCCGGGGAAGTCGAAGACACAGTAACAGTGCCGGTTGATTTCTTCTCCCGAGGAGAACAGCGGGCGATTGGCCGCCGCGACCACGCTGAGCGGCTCCGGCCTCTGGCCGTGCATGGCCGAAAACAGGATGCCGGCGGCGTCGAGCTGCTGCCAGCCCTCCAGCTTCTTGTCTTGCGGCAGCGCCTGGTCGCCCTGAGCGGGCTTGGGCGGAGCCTTCTTGGGCAACTCGCCGATGTGGCAATGGACCTGAATACAGTGGACCTCGCCTAGAATACCCCGCCTGATCAAGTCCCGCGCATGTAGGTAGAGGATATTGTAGTACCGCGGGTGGCCGGTGGCCAGGTGCACCCGTTGCCCCGCGGCCACCCGGGCCATCTCCTTGCACTCGGCCACGCTGAGCGCCATCGGTTTCTCGACCGAGACGTGCAGGAATCTCGGAGGATTGCCCTCGTCCGACTCGACGTTCGTCTTCATGGCCGCCAGCGCGACCTTCGCGTGCAGGTGGGCCGGCAGGGCCACGATCACCGCGTCCAGACCGTCCTCCCGGGCGTGCTCGAGCAGCTCTTCCCAAGAACCATATACCTTCACCGGGTCTTCGATCTGCTGCGTGGCCTGTTCCCGGTTCGCCCAACCGTAGAGCGTCAACAACGGCGCCTTCTGGGGTTTGCTCTTGCCGGGCTGGGACGGTTTCCCGAGAACCGCTGCAATGTTCTTTTCATCAGCGTCGGCAACCGACTTGACCCGGATAAAGTCCTTGTTGATCGCGGCGATCAAGGGGCGGGCTGCGTCGCCACAGCCGATCAGGCCCACGCGTACCGGCGCTGCCTGGCCAATCGACGGCTGGTAGCCGAAGTATCCGTGGCCCTGCGCACGACCGGCTTTCAGATCTTCCTGGATCCGCTGCTGAAGGATTTCCCGCCGGGACGGCTCACCATTAGGGCCCTTCACGCCACTGCCGATGGCAGCGTAGAAGTTCTCCCTTCCGATCGCCTTCTGCTCGTCGGTCAACCTCATCCTGCGTTTCTCCCTGCTTGAGAGTGTGTTTTCTGTAGAATCAAACTCCGGCCGGCCTGCGGTTCAGAGGGTGTACTGTTCCCGATTCACGTCGGGGGCAATGTCCTCGGGGGTCTGGTCGCTGAACGGATCGAACCACTCGGTCTGGAACCGCATCGGCCGGCGCCGTTCGGCGGCGAGGTTGGTCGTCAGCGCGATCACCGCGTCGCCCAGGGCCACCTTGGGATGGCACCTCGGCTGGACGTTCTCGTGCTGGTTGCGGGGATCGGCGCGGATGCACCAGGCCCAGTGCTCCTCCTCCTCGGTATACCCGCGGCTGACTTCCGGGCCCGCCTGCGGACCGGCCGTCATCATGGGGCCGGTGGCCTGGGTATCCAGCGTGGCTCCTGCGTCCACGCTGATCTTGCTCTCCGCCTCCCGCTCCAGGAGCGTCAAGGCCAGCTCCCGTTCCAGCACCAACGTTCCCTTGGTGCCGAACACCACTTCCCCGTACCCGCCGAAACCGTTGCCGTTGATCGAGGAGTACTGCACGCAGATCTTTCGGTGATGGGTGCGCTTGTCGTCCGGGTCGTACCCGGGGGCGGGAAACTCGAAAAGGCAGTAGACGTGGTCGTTCGCCTCGCGGTCGGCGGGGAAGATCGGGCGGTTGGCCGCGGCCAGCACGTTGAGCGGATATTGCTTCTGGCCCCCGCGCGTGGCCGAAATGAAGATTCCCGCCGCGTCGAGCTGGTGGCTCCCCAACTCCGCCATCAGCCCGCCACCCGTGCGGTCCCAAAGCCGCCAGCGGATCAACTCTTCGATGGCCGGGCGATAATAGCCCGGCGTGCCGGCTTGCTTGATCGTCTTGGTCAGGTACTCGTATTTCTCGGCCCAGGTCTTGTTCGCTTCGTCGCTCGGCTGGTGCAGCAGCTTGTCGGTAATCTGGGCCTCGATCTGGGCCACTCGCTTTCGCCAAACGTCAATCTCGCTGCCCTGGGCCACCGCCAATCGCCGGCTCCAGCTTCTCAGCTTACCGATCAAGTTCTCGGCTTCGGGGTCTTTGGGCTTGGTTTCCTTCGGCAGCGGCTGCTTCCAGCTATCGCTGCCGGGCAGATTGCTCCGGTGCCACTGGGCCCGGATGAAGTGCAGCTCGCCGAGCCGTCCCCGCTCGATCAGGTCCACCGCGTTGGCATAGAGGACGTTGTAGTGCCGCTGGTGCCCGGTGGCCAGGTAGGTGTGCGTTTCCGCGGCCACCCGGGCCATCTCCTTGCACTCGTGGACGCTGTGGCCCATCAGCTTCTCGGTCA
>CAZUAM010000763.1:0-3086 GCA_964618095.1 uncultured Planctomycetaceae bacterium
CCCGACCCAACTGACCGGCGAGCACAATCGGCCCGTACATGATTGCGACTTTCTTGGGATTGTTTTCCATGGGCTCGAGCCGCAGGCTCATCGGAAGCGTCACGTCGACCACGTCGCCGTCGGCCCACGCTCGGTCGATTGTCAAGTAGCCGCCGGGTTGGCCGTCGGCGTGGACCTTCTGACCGTTGACGGTGACGTTCAAAGCAGAAGTCGCCCAGTACGGGTGGCGGATGTTGAGTGCAAGCTGGATCGGTTTCTCGCAGCTCAGGACAAGGCGAGTTTTCGGCTCCTCGGGGAACCGCGTTTCTTGGCGAATCTTCAGGTCCTTGGCGCTCCACGTCAGCTCGGAGGCGATAAACAGGTTCACGTACAGGCTCGCATCATCGTGGAAGTAGATGCTGTCGCCGTACTTCACGTGGTTTTCCAGCCCGCTGCCGGTGCAGCACCAGAAGCTGTCGTACGGCTTGCTGTAGGTGTGGAAATGGCCCGGCTTGAGCGAACAGAAGTAGATCATCATGCCCCTGTTCGGGTCCTGGGAGGCAAGGACGTGGTTGTAAAGAGCACGCTCGTAGTAATCTGCATACCGCCCGTCCGCAGTCCAGGCAAACAGGTGCCGCGTCAGTTTCAGCATGTTGTAGGTATTGCAGGTCTCCGCGGTCAGCGGGCTGAGGTGCTTCCACAACTCGCCCTTGCGGCGGAAATGCTCGCCTTCGCTGTTGCCGCCGTTGACGTAGGATCGCTGCTGCGTGACCACTTCCCAGAAGAAGGCGGCGGCCCTGCGGAGGTCTTCGGTGCCGGTCAGCTCGTATTGCCGGGCGGCGCCGATAATCTTCGGCACCTGGGTGTTGGCGTGCAGGCCTTCCAGGCGGTCTTCGCGCCGGGTGAGCGGATCGATCACCAGCCGATGGTTGAAGCGGCCGGCCAGATCGAGATACTCCTGTTTTACCGTGATGGCATAGACGTCGGCCAGCACTTCGCTGATCCCACCGTGCTCGCACCGGAGCATGGCCTGGAATTGCTCGTCAGACAGCTTGCCGGTGACGTCGGCCGCCCAATCGGCCAGTTGAATTACGATCGTCTTGGCCTTGTTGCTGTCGCAATACCGATACGCGTCGAGCAGTCCGGCATACAGTTTGTGCAGGGTGTACCATGGGACCCAGCCGCCGTTGAGCCCAAACCCGGAGGGCTTGATGTCACCGGCCGCGACCTCGGCGAAGATCCGCCGCGCGTCGGGAATACCCGCCACGTAGCCGTTGCCGTGTGCCTGCTGACAGAGCGCCAGTTCATCGACGATGTAGTTGACCCGGTCGAGAAAGCGCCGGTCCCCCGAGGCGGCGAACATCATCGCGCAGGCCGAGAGGTAATGGCCCAGGATATGGCCCGACACACCGCGACTCTCCCACCCGCCGTAGATCTTGCCCTTTGGCTTAAGGCCCGCATACTCTCGGAACCGCGACAAAAGCCGGTCGGGCTCGAGGTCCAGCAGGTACTGCGCGTCCAGGCCCATGGCCTTCTTGAACGGCCCGTCCAACAGCCGCACGTCCTTCAGGCTGAAGGCATCGGCCTTGATCGGGACTTTCGGCGTCACTGTGTATTTCGTTTCGTCTTGGTCCGGTACAGATCCGCGGGCCAGCGGGCCGGTCAGCAGTCCGGCCGTCAGCAGAATCAGCAGCTTTTGCATTTCTCGAACTCCCCAGGATTTCCCGTCGCTTGCCACTTGGCATTCACGACCGTCGCCACGCGGCGGCGTGAAAGCGTTCTTGTCATCGAAAAGCCGCTCACTTAACGGAACAACCATTCCGGCAGTTTGCCATCGCCGGTCTTTTCGCCGTGCAACAACCAACTCAGATTGAATCTTGCCATCGTAGAGCCGGCTTCCGGACCGCCTTCGAAGTTGAGATAGATCCAGCCTTCACTCTTCGTTCTGGGCCGCCCGGCGTTGAGCGAGGAATAGGCGCCTGCCCCTTCATAGACCAGCCGTTTCAAAGGCCAGGTTTTTCCGCCGTCGAAGCTGGCCCATACGGTGATGCGATTGCGGCCCCCGGGGCTGTCGCAGTTGCTGTAGAGCAGGATGTCTTTGCCGCCGACCGGCAGTCGCACTAATCCGCCCATGCAGCCGTAATTGGTATCCTGTGGTCCGTCGGGCAGGATTTCGACGATCTGCCAATCGGTCCAGGTCTTGCCGCCGTTTGCGCTGCGGGCACAGCGCCGTCGCAACGGCGGCTTGATTTTGTTCCAATGAGAGCGGGAATTGTAATAGAGCCGGCCATCCGACAGCTCGGCAATCGCAGCTTCACCAGTTCCCATCTCCGCAAAGGGCACGCTGGTATCCCACGTCCTGCCCCCGTCGTCGCTGTAAATTGCGGTTGTGTAGTGGTTGGGCCACTCGTCCCGACGGTTTCCGGCTGCGTAATGGCGCGCCGCACGTATGATCCGCCCGGCATGTTTACCATGCCGCAAGGTAATGCCTGCTTCGTTCATGTGCATGGACGGAATATTGCCGTTTGCGTCTTTTCGAATAACGACCTCCTCGGGGGCCCACGTCTTGCCGTGATCTTTGCTACGGTAGACGGTCAGCGGAGCTGGCGGATGGCTCTTTTCAACGAAGGCCAGAACGTCTCCGTTGGTTTCGTTGACAATTGCCCCACCGCCGTGAAACCCACGTCCAACCATGATTTCGGGACCCCAGGTTTCACCGCCGTCTTGGCTTCGACGTACCTTGACGCCTGCCCAGAAGGCCAGGACGGTTCCATCAACGGCCACTGCCACGTTCGGGAATCGGCCACCCTTGTGGACTTGCTGCACGTCAAACTTCGGCTCACCCAGGAACGACCCGATTTTGCCTTCCGCAGGACGTCCCGCGGCAGTGACCCCGGCATATCTGCGCGGTGCTTCGGCAAGAGCGAACGCCGTCGAGAAAACGACCCCCGCCAAGGCCGCGAAGACCCGCACAGCGTTTGGTCGACAGAATGGGCCATTCGCATTTTTCATTACCTGCTTGATCATCACCTTCTCCTTATCTATACCAGTTTCAGTAGTTCCAAGTTCGGCCGGTCTGCCTTCGGGTGGCCGGGGTCGAGCGCCAG
>CAZUAM010000764.1:0-3078 GCA_964618095.1 uncultured Planctomycetaceae bacterium
ATTCCCCGCCGCTCATGCCCCAGCAATCCTCGGTTTATGAATAATCCGGGCTAGAGCGTACGTAATTCCCGCTGTGCTCGCGACGTAGTGTTGGAAGGGGGGCGATGTCGAGTCGTGGCCTGGGTATCTGGAGCAGCCCGGCCGCGAGGGGGCAGAGAAGGGCGATGTCGTTATTCTCGAGTTCCTGTCGAAACGCTTGTGACAATGAATGTTCTAAGCTGGCTCGAAAACGACCGGCAGCCGGCGGATTTGTACGAGTTGCTCGGTAGGCGGCGGTTTGACCCGGACCGCGAGCAGTTGCTCACGGCGGTTCGCGCTACTTATGCCGAGTTGCTTCCCTATCAGAATCACGCGGACGCGAAGGTAGCCGAGCGCGCCATTTGGTTCCAGCGAGAACTGGGACGCGCCGAGGATGTCCTTTCCGACCCGGCGAAGCTCAAGAACCACCACGAGATGATGCTCGGCACGCTCCGGCAAGAGTACGCCTCGGGAGCCGGTCAACCCGAGGACGCCTGCGATCTGGACGGACTACAGTCGTGGCTGCGAGAGCAGGACACGGTCCACACGGAGCGCGTGGAGGCGGTCGCCCGGGCTATGTGCTTCCCGGATGATGAAACCATCGATCTCGGTTTCGTCGACACGGCAGAAGTCGAGCCGGTCGAAGAGGCGACCAGTCTGGTTGAGCCGATTCCTGTCAAGCGGGCCAAGGAAGGTCGGAAGTCCGGCCTGAGCGTGTTTGACGCGGCGCCGGCTGAAGGGCTGCAAAAGCCCCCCGCGCCGCCCCGGGCGGAACCGATCAAGCCGGAGAGGCTAACGGCGGCGAAGCCGCGCGTTCGCAAGCCGGCCCCGCCCCTTCCAGCCGCCGCGCCGCTAGAGCCGGAGGCCGAGGGCAAGATCGAATGGCCGAGTGGCAGACAGCACGAACCGCCCGGCACGCGTTGGATCGCTGCGCTAGTGGGCGGCGGGGCGCACGGATACGTCCGACTTGCTGTTTGGGGCGGTGTGGCCGTGTTGGCGCTGGCGACGCTGGCGATCATCTGGAGCAGCCGCGAACCGGCGGAGCAGGCTAAAGGCCCCGCCGAAGAAGAGAAAGTTGAAGGCGCCATTGTGGCGCATTCTGCCGTGGCGCCGTCCCAGCCCGATGAATCATCGGCGCACGACATCGGCCCGTGGCGCGGCGAACTGATGAAGGTGGTTGGGCACCAAGGACGGCTCCATCTGTTGATCAAATGCGGGGATGTTTCGCCGAACCGCAACAACTCGTTTTCGCGGGGCATGTTCCCCGGCCGGGCTCCGCCGATGGGCCGAAGGGGGTTTACGACGGGACCGCCGGCGCCTTCATCGGCAGGTTTGACCACGGTCGAGGCTTTCACGCGGGATTTGGGGTTTGCCGCGGAGCTGGTCGACTACGTGAGCCAACAGGAGGCCAAGAGCCGCCGCGGCGATCAGGTCGTCGTGGAGGGGACGCCGTATTCGGGCAGGTTGGAGGGGTTCCGTCTTGTCAGTGAGGCGCTGCCGGTTGAGCTGAAGGCGATCGAGCGGGTCGGCGAGGCGCCCTCTCGGGCCACGGTGGGAGAGCACCGCGGAGAGAATTCGTTCGCTTCGGAGAGACAACTCAGCCAGTTGGCTCAGTACTTGCGAATCCATCGGCCGCCAGGCCAGACGCTGAAGTTCCCGGCAGTGTTCAGTTCCCGTGGCACCAGCGAGGTGTACGTCTATCCGGACGAGTCCAGGCACCGGACAACGCAAATCAAGTTCTCGGGTCCGTCGCGGGAGTATTTCTCGGACTACAAGAGGGGCGACCTGGTGCTGGTGGAAGCCGTGGTCAGCGTGGAAAGCACCCCCTACCGCATGGTCCTGGAGGGGAGAAGCATCTGCCGGCAACAGGACCCGACTTCGTGGATTACGCCCGAAGGCCGCAAGGTGCCGCCGCGAGACGTCAAGGCCGACGAGCGGAAATGGGACGCCCTCAAGAAGCGGCCCGGAGACCACGTAGGTGAAGCGACCGAGATGCTCGGCGTGTTTCAGGGGGCCCAGCGCTTCGGTTCCTCCGCGAAGATTACTCTCAAGGTCGGCTACGAAACCGTCACGGCAACGGCCGAGCCGGGCGAGGAGGGATGGAGGTTCGTCGAGGCACTGAACGAGAACGACGAAGTCCTGTTTGAAGTGGTGGTGACGGGCGGCCGGTCGTACTCGCCCGAATGCGTTCTGCGCTGGATGGTCCGGCGGGCGGAACCGAGCAAACGCGTAGGGATCGACAGGCGGGCGCTCAAGCTGCTGAAGGCCGTCAATTCCCTGGAGATCGAAACAGATTCGTATACTTACCCTGTGGCTTGGAGCCCGGACGGGAAATACATCGCCGCTCCGTATGACGACGAGACGCCGGCCCTTTGGGACGCGCAGACAGGGCGGAAGATACGCACCTTCAGCACGAGGAAGACAAAAGGCGAGGACATCGAGGGCATGGCCTGGAGCCCGAACGGGAGGCACCTCGCCGTGGCTGACGAAGGCGGAAACGTTAGGGCGTGGGACACCCAGGCCGAGGATCGCTGCCGCATCTTGATGAAGCTCATGCGCGAGACGACGCGGAGCAGCCCGACCTCGCGATCGCGCCGTCCGACGTCGCGCGGCCGGAGCTACTCCAGATCGAAACGCCCGCGGGGCACGTCTGCCCCTTCGGCCTCCTTCGGCAGATCGGGGTCGTCTTACTCCGTGTCGCTTGGGCACGTGGCGTGGCACCCGGACGGCAAGTATCTGGCGATCGAGGCAGATAACGGCAATCTGTATCTCTGCGACACGACGAGGACCATCAGCGGACGGCCGCCGCGATGGCCTTTTCTCCCCGGCGGAGAGACACCGGGCGTGTGGAGCCCCAAGAATTGCGAGATGGCGACGACCTACGGCAATGGGATCGTCTGCGTGTGGGACGTTTCGAACGCCCACAAGCCGAAACCGGTGCGGCTCCTAAAGCCGGGCCAATACGAAGGCGCCAACGAGACGGTGTTGAATGAGTTGGGCAGGCTGTACGGGGCAAGTATCAGTACATTGGAGTCACTCAGGTATCAGTACATAGGAGTC
>CAZUAM010000765.1:0-3078 GCA_964618095.1 uncultured Planctomycetaceae bacterium
CGGCAGCGTTCTTCCACTGGAGTTCCAGGATCTCGGTCACTCCCGTCAGGCGGATTTCCCCGGGGGTGGAGATGTCGAGGTCGAGCCCTGAGGGGGCCAGCCAGTTCTCGATGTTATCCGCGTTGATATGGTACTCCCCGAGTCCGTCGGGGAGGTTGCCGTAGGTGGCCACGATGAAGGGGTCGGTGACATCGCTGTGCGGCCCGACCGGCGCCTCGATATCCATCGGGACCAGGGTCCAGCCCCCGTCCCCGGTGGGCAGAGCCAGGTCGCCCGTGACCACCGCCAAGTCCCCGCCCGAAGCATGGAGTTCCCACTCCAAGCTGGACATCGCCGCCATCACCACGTCGCCGTCGAGGGTCAACGTGCCGATGCCGACGCCGACGCCCGGAGCAAGCGTACCACCGATGGTGACCAAGCCAGAGCTGGGCAGGATCGTACCCTGACCGCTCACGTTGCCGAAGCTGTAGCTGGCCGGCCCGGCCGCAAGCTCGGCAATGGCATCGTTGGCTACCGCCAAACCGCCTATGCTCACAGGCCCGGTGAAGCTGGGCGCGATCGCGGCATTGGCAGTCACCAGGATGTTCACGCCGGGCATATCCAGCGGCCTGGTGGGGTCGACGGCGCCGGCATAGACCAGGGCCACTTCGTCCACGTCAAGCGCCCGGTTGTAGATCATCATCTCGTCCATCATGCCGTCCCAGAAGTCGTCGCCGTCCCAGTTGCTTTCGCCGATATAGTTGTTTGTCCTGGTCACGTTCCCCGGCGGGGTGCCGTCCGTCCACCGGCCGATCTCCACGCCGTCCAGGTAGACGAGCATGGTCGCGGCGTTTATCGCTCCATCATCGCAGGTGGCCACGAGGTGCTGCCACTGACCTACCTGGTACACGTTATTGAGGTCCTTGCTTTCCCCGAGATCGGTTCCCTCCAGGGAATCATGGAACTCCCAGCGGAGGTTCAGGCTCGTGTCCCTTCGCGCCAAAAGGATATTGTCGACGCCGGCACCGTTTCCCCAGTCGATCACCCGCGCCCAATTGGTTTGGGACTCGGTCCAGACCCATGCCGCGACGGTAATGCCGGTGGTGAAGTCGGCAAACCCGTCGGGCAGATCCACGTAGCTACTCGCATCCCGCTCCAAGTCCAGCGCGTTGCCGAACTTGCCCTCGGTAGTATAATCTGCACCGCCCTGGAGGGTGCCGGGATAGGCGCCGGTTTCATCAATTACCGGGCTGCCAGTCCCGGGGGTCTGGTCAAACTTCCAATAGGACACCAGGCCCGCGGTCGGCAGGACCGGGGCAGTGATGCTGAGGGTGCTGCCCGGCTCGCTGACGGTGAGATTCGTCTCCGCCAACAGGTCCGCGCTTGCTGCCGCGAACGTGCCCGCGTCCATGGCATAAGTGTAGCGGCCGAGCTTCAGGCTGTCGGTTAGGATCACCTGCCCCGGGCCCGTGTTCACCGTACCGGCTTCCACCTGCATGGTATCGGCGACCACATTGGCGCCGCCGACAAGCTTGAGCTCGCCGCCAGTCACGTCCACATTGGGGGCCGTCACGTCGGCACCAGCGGTCAGCGTGCCCGCAGAAACACTCACGTTGTCGGCCGCCAGTCCGGCTTGGGCGTCGAAGTTGCCTCCGGCGACAGTGACGCTGCCCGCCGCGACCGGGTTGGTGGTCGTCAGCGTCCCGGCGTAGGCGTTGATCGCGGCCCCGGTGGCGTCCAGGGCGCTCCCGCTCATGTCCAGGTCGAGGCCGTCCATGGTCAACGCCTTGCTGACCGTGACGTTGCCGTCGGGTGTGCCGGCGCCGGTCCGGTCCAGGCTGCCGCTGGAGAGGATCAAGCCCTGCAGATTCAAGGCCCCGTCAACGATCACGTCGCCGTCGACCTCGAGCCCGGCGCCGGCCAGGCTGGCGCCGGCGGCGTGGATCTTGTACTGGTCCGAGGTCCTCATCGTCAGGTCGGTGCCGGGGGCAACCGTGAGGTTGTTTAGGTGGACGGTCAACGGGCCGGGCTGGCCGCCCTCGACGGCCCCGGCGTAGAGGACGCTGCCGTCCCCGAGAGTCGTCGCCCACATTCCGGCCTGGTTCGGATCGGTCGGGTCGAGCCATCTCATGGCCCCGTCCCAGTACCCCAGGTCCGTGCCCTGACCGAACCGGGCCTCCATGTTGGCCCCGCCCCCGCCTTCATACCAGCCGATAAAGATCTCATGATCCCCCGCGGCCAGGTTGATGGTACCGCTACGCTCGGTCCGCCCCTGGTAGAAGTTGCTGTTGACGACCAACTGGCCGTCAACCCACCAGGTGCTGCCGTCGTCGCTGGCGGTGGCAAACGTGATGTCGCCGGCTTCCAGTTGGTCGCCGACGCCGGTGCCGGGCTCCACGACGGTCAGAGTGCCGGACCAGACCGCACCGAAATTATTGGGGTCGCTGTAGCCAATCACGCCGTCGGTGCGGATCCCCCACTCGCCACCCCCCGCATCTTGGTCCAAATCCAAGTAGGTCTGCCGCCCCGCGGCCGCCATCCGGGCGCTGCCCGCGCTAAACGCCTGCATCAGCAGGGGCGTCCGGGCCAGATAGCCCTGGCCGGGGCCGAGCGGGTCGATATACGACGCGCTGTCGCCGGAATAATAGTTCTCAGACAGATCATTCTCCGCTTGCAGACCAATCGCCAGGGCGTTATCCAGCACGATGTCAGTTCCCCACAGCATGCTGGTCAGGGTAATCTGCCCGCCGAGGATGCGCAGTTTGGCGTCGCCGATCGAGTCGCCGGCCGCGTCGTTGCGGGTGATCACGAGGTCGCCCCCCTCGGCCGAGAAGGTGGCGTTGGCCAAGCTGGCCTGGTCGTTGTCCGGGTCGAGGACCATCTGGGCCGGGCCAGTCTTGACGATCGTGGCGGCGTTCAAATAAGCGTTGATCGCGCCGCCGCCCACGGGCACCTGGGTGTCGAAGCCCACCCTGTTGGCCGTCGTAACGTCGACGGCGCCGAGCACATACCCGCCAGCCGCGCCCTCGAACTTGAGGACCCCGCTCTTCAGTTCGATGGCCGGCACGAGGGCCTGCTGCTCGGTGATCACATTGAGGG
>CAZUAM010000766.1:0-3075 GCA_964618095.1 uncultured Planctomycetaceae bacterium
TACACCGTGGTACCACGTTTCTCGCTTCTGACGATCCCCGCGTTTCTCAAGACCGAGAGGTGACGTGAGACCGTCGACAGATCGGTCCCGACCAATTCGGTCAGTTCCCAGACGCAGCGCTGGCCGTGTTCGGTCAACTCGTCCACGATCATCAGCCGGGCCGGATGAGCGAGTGCCTTGACGATTGCGGCCCGTGCCTCGTATTTTGCTCGCTTCTTATCGCTCACAACTGATCGTCTATGGTTTTTCGATCACCAATCTCCGTGTGGTCTGGTTGCGGCCTACTGTGACCACATAACGCGGCTTCCGCGGAAGAGCGGCCCTGGAGGGGACTCGTGCAAAGCCAGGGCACCTTCTTCGTTAGTTTACCACAAGCCGCCTGGCCCTTCCAGTGGTGGCGTGCGGTTGCCAAGGCCGCACTTTTTGCCAGTCGCGACCGGGTAGGCGAAGCCTCGCGAACATCGTTGGCCAAATAGGCAAGGATGTGAACGCCGCGGACTCGCGGTTGTGCTTATCAAGTGGTCGGGGCCCGACTGGGGGGTAGTTCACAGCTCGCTCGACGCGGTGGTGGCGGAACCTGCCCTTCCGTATCCTCCCGTATCCTCCGGCGCCACGCTCTCCCAACTGCGCTTGATTGACATACTTGGCCAGGAATGCAAAAATGGATTTTCAGCGGATAACGGCTGGACTAACGTAGTAAGAGGATGGGTTGATCGCAGCACTGGCGATGAAGCACGGTTTGAGGCGTCAGGGCTCGGGAGGCGTCTCGCGCTCAACCAGAGCACGAGGGGGCGTACTGGGATGTTCCTCAACGGATTGACCCGATGCATAGGGCATCTGCCAACCGCCGGCAAGAGCCTTGTAAATGGCCACAAGTTCCAGGTCGATCTGGCCGCGACCTGCCGCCAGTTCGTCCTGCAATCGGACCAGCGCCCGCTCCGAGTCCACCAGCCGCTGGAAATCAACCTTGCCGTCCCGGTATTGGCGTCGAGCCAGTTCAACGGATTCCTCGGCCGCGACCACGCCTTCCTCGAGAAAGGCTACCCGTTCGTGTTCTCGCAAGAACCGATTGATAGCGTCTTCAGCCTCCTGGTTGGCCCTCAGGACTGTGTCTCGGTAGTTGAAAAGGAGTTGTTGAAAGCGGGCTTCTTCGGCGCGAACGTTGTTGATGATCCGCCCGTAGTTCAAGATGTTCCAGCGGAATGCCGGGCCAATGATCCCGGCAAACGAATTGCCCTGGAACAGCTCCGAGAGGTTTCGGGATTCATACCCAATCGTCCCCGTGATGGCAATTCGAGGGTACAAGTCGGACTCGGCAATTCCGATGCGGGGGGACTGCGCTGCCAGGCGACGTTCCGCGCGACGCACGTCGGGCCTACGGGTCAGCAGTTGGGCCGGGATTCCAACCGCCACGGTCGAAGGCGTCTCGGGAATTGGCGACACTCCCAGGCGGGCTTGCAGGTCTTGCGGCGGGGCGCTCAGGAGAATGCAGAGGGCATTCTGGGACTCGCGAAGCGATCCCTCCAACCGAGGGAGCAGTGCTTGCGTTACAGCCAAATTCTCCCGGGCCTGCGTCACGTCGAGCTTCGTCGTCTTGCCCCCGTCATAACGGAGCTCAGCAAGTGCAAGGGTCTTGTGTTGCAGTTCCACGTTGTGCTTCGCCAGCGCGATACGTTCCTGGAAGAGGCGAATTTGGACATACGCGGCGGCCACTTCGGCTTGAAGAATGACGAGAACATCGCGGTAGTCCTCGACCGCAGCGTCCACGGTGGCTTGAGAAGCCTCGATGTTCCTCCGAAAACGACCCCAGAAATCAAGCTCCCAAGATGCATTGAATCCCGTGTTCCAGTTGTCAAAGTAGTTGGAGCAACCTGCTCTGTTGAGGTTCTTAGGATTCGCTATGGTCTGGCTCAATTGCAGATGCGAGAAGCTGCCGAATGCCTCCTGGAGTTGTGGAAAGAGGCTGCCACGAGCGATCGCAAGTCGGGCCCTGCTTTCGAGAATTCGCGCGCCCGCTTCTCTCAACGGCAAATTCTCTTGGGACGCCTCCGCAATCAGGCTCTCCAGCACGGGGTCGGCAAAGACCCTCCACCAGTCGCCGTTGATCTCCCGGTTGGTCAGGCGGGGATCGCCCGCTTCGATCCACTCTTCGGCTACCGCCGCGGATGGAGGGCAGTATTCCGGGCCGACCTTGAAGCCGTTGTGCATCCACTGCGTCAAGCCAGTCTTGCACCCCCCCGTGATGGCAAGGAGAGCGGCAATCACAAGGCTGGGGAGCCCAATCCGCATGAAACTGGCTCTTCAAAGGATGTTCTGATGGAGTTCCCGGCGCGCATGCGTCATCCTGGATGCCGTGGCGGCCTAGTCAGGGAAGACGCGCGCCGATTGCACAATGCCCCTTTATCCCCCTCTATCGAGATAATCGGCATGAACAGCACATTCTCGCCAGCCGGATTCTCAACGGACAGGCGGGAGGGCGCGACGAGGACGTGGCACGATACCCACTTCTCGGGTTCATGCTTTCTTACTGATTGCAAGCGACGGAACGGGGCTCGCGTTTGTCGAGCTCCGTTCACGTCCCCAAAGACCGCAGCGCCATCGCGCTGGACGTTCGCACCCCGCCCGAGAGAGGCCGCTTGATGTGGATAGTTCGCTTGGCCCTTCGCAGGCCGTATACCTTTGTGGTCGCGGCGCTGGTTCTGGTGCTGCTGACGCCGTTTGTGCTTCTGCGCATGCCGACGGACATTTTTCCGGCCGTCGACATCCCGGTCGTGAGCGCGGTCTGGCTTTACAGGGGCCTCAGCGCTGAGGAGATGGAGGACCGGATTCTCCATCTGCACCAGCGACAGATCGCCGCGACCGTCAACGACGTCGAGCATTTTGAGTCCACGGCCTACAAGGGCGCCGGAGTCATCAAGGTCTACTTCCAGGCAGGCACTTCGGTGGACGCCGCGGTGGCACAAACCATGTCCGCGGCCCAGGCGATTATGCGATTTTTGCCGCGGAACATTACGCCGCCGATCATCATCCGCTACAACGCCACCACGGTGCCCATCCTCCAATACAGTTTCGCCA
>CAZUAM010000767.1:0-3067 GCA_964618095.1 uncultured Planctomycetaceae bacterium
CATGGTGCCCGGAAGGGGGCGTCTATTGGAAGGCCAATTTTCCTGGAAACTACTGGATAGTATTTGTAGGCGTTCCCCACTTTTTTGATCAGGCCATGGTTGCGAAGGCGTTTGAGAATCGTCGAAACCTGCCCCGACGTTTTGCCGAGGGTGGCGCGGAGTCCGCTGTTGCGGATGCCGAAGCCTTGCACGCCGCCTTGGGCGATCGCGCGGAAGACCGCTTCGTCCTCCGGGCTGAAAAGATTGAAACCGCGATAGCTGCGACCGGACTGCTCGACCGGGCGGCTGATCTTGTTAACCCGTTTGATGGCGTTGGTCGGGTCGTCGACCGCCGAAAGGAAGTCGAGGTAACGCCGGTTACAGGCACGCATCAGTTCGGCAAGGTCGGGCAAGCTGTAGATCGTCTTGCGCATGTTGGCGGTTTTGTAGCTGTAGGTTCCATCACGATGTTCCACCCGCCGGTGGTGTTTGAAGAAGGAAACGTCGTTAGTGAAGGTCTCGATCCGCAGCAGGCGTGCGAACTTGTCGTACATCTTGATCCCGCTTGGACCCATGTAGTGTCGCAGGCAGTGGCCTTCCTGACGGGTCGAAAACTCCGTGCCAAGCTCACCGTCGTAACGCGGATCGAGGCGCTTGCCGAGAAACATGGCCACGTTGTCGGGTTTGACGGCATGCGAGAGGGTGCGGACCAACTCCTCGTAGATCAGGCTGAGGCTCTCGCGGTCGTGAAAGACAAGGCCTGTGGCGTACTCGGCCTGCATGATGCTCCAATGAATGCCGCTGCCGAACCTGGCCACGACTGGGCAAAGCTTTCTGGCGTACCGATTGAGCAGTCGGTGCAAGCGCTTGACGGGAAACTGGTCGGCCAACTTCTGGGCCTTCTGGAAATCATCGATGTGGACGAAGGCGTTGTCGACCTGCTGGTAGCCGATGCCCTGCTTTTGAAGCCGACGGGCAAGCCAGTTGTGTCCGTTGAAATAGAACTGCAAGCGAAACGGGGCCCAGGTCGGGATGCGAAGATAGCAAAGGCCGAACTCCTTGTCGATGAAGTAGACGTAATAATGCAGGCACCGCCCGGAGTCGTACTTGAAGAAGGTGGCGTGGGTCTGCTTGTCGTGCCAGGGCTTGAATGCGGTGCAGGACTCCATGGCCGAGAAGACGTGGACAACGCCGGGATGCTCGCCTCGCTGGGCGAGGATCTCCTTGATGCTGTTCCTTGCGGAAATCCCGCTGCTTGCGAACGAACTCGATCTCGACACCGTTTTCGGCGGCCAGTCTCTCGATGGTCTCCCTGATTTGGTCACGCATCGGCGCGGCCCACTGTTTGAAGTCGAAGATCCGGATCCCCCGGGCGTTGAAAAACATGGTCACCGCGTTCGGGTGGCAGATGTCGGGCAGGGTCCCCTGGATGATTACGCGGTCGGGACAGGAAAGCACGCCCATGATCTTGTCCGAATGACGTTCGCAAAAGTGAGCCATATGGAGCAACCTCCTCACAAGGGTAATGTTCCTCGAATATGGTCCACATATTCAAGCAATCTTCAACCCTGTATGGTTCCGGCTTGTCCGGGTTAGGAAGAGGGAGATTGAGAGCGTCATCCGAAAAGAGTGAAAGCGTGATTCCGATTCGTGAGCCCAAACCCCAAGTCGAGGAGGGTCCACCGAAGGACTTGGCGGTACAACAGGCCTCACGGTCCGGCAGAGAACGATCCTCATTCTGCCCCGTGACTGAGAAGAAGCTTCTCGACCGACGGTCAGAGAAGGACTGCTACGTCGATTTCGACACCGGAAAGCTGTTAGGCAGACTTCGGCCACGTGACAAGAGTGTTGGCCGCATCGACGCGGGGGCTTCTCTGGAAGCCGACAAGTCAGCCTTGTTGAGCCTGGGAATGCTCGTGTTCCACGTCGACGACAGGCTGTGGGACGAGGGTTCCCCAATGGAAATCCTTGAGAAGACCAAGTCCAGCAAACCAGGAATACCCATCATGAGGGCGCAGGATGCTGCAACTCACACCTACCTGTTCAAGACTTACGAAGGGGGTGTAGGCATCCTGCAAGTCATCGGCGTAACTGATGACGAACCCCAAGGCATCAGAATCCGCTACAAGCTTGTCAGGCAAACACATATTGAAAGTAAGGTGCGGATAGCACAAGCGCAGATCGAGTCCTTGAGGACCGCTCTGGCACAGTACCGTCTGGATGTTGGGGAGTTTCCCAGTTCCGAGCCGGGGCTGAAATCCCTGTCGAGACGCCGGAAGATGTGCCACAGGGGCACCGGTGGGTCGGCCCGTACGTAAAACCGCCCCTCCCCTCCGATCCCTGGGACAATCCCTATCGGTACCGGTTCCCCGGAAAAGGGAATCCCGTTTCGTTCGACCTCTGGTCCGCCGGCCCCGACGGCAACGGCGACACGGACGATGACATAGGCGTTTCAGATGACAAGTGACCCCATAAATCGGCAATGGACACACCGGTTATTATTCACAGTCTTCAGAATCACTGCATGGGACAGTTCCATCAGGTGGGTCCCCTGGACCCATCATCGGCGAGACCGCTCGCGGCTATCGGGTGTTGGACGTCATTGACGTGTCGAAGATTTCTCGCTGCCGGCGTGATCGTACAGGCCAAGGGTGATCGCTACTACATCGATCCCACAGCGGAAACGCGGTTCCGCACCCGGCGCCTGAAGGCGACAATAACACTGGCAGCGGCCGGGTTGTTGGCGGTTCTGGTTCCGGCAACGCCTTCCGGAGTCGCTGCCGACTATGTCTCTGGCAAGAGGATTCACGCATCCCGCCAAGTGCCGCAACTACCCCACCCTCCCGCTCGTGGGTGAGATCACAGGCAGGAGGCCACCGGTTCGACGGCCAGGAACCGGGGATGGTGCATGCTGCCTCGGCGGCCGTCATCTATCCATGACTCGCGAGAGGGGGGAACCAGAATGGTCACGGCGATCACGGCATGACCATCAGGGGCGTCATTCGATGGTCTTGAGAAACTCGATCAGGGCGACCCGATCGCTCGGGGACATCTCTGTCGCCAAGCGGCAGACTGCGGCGAAGGCGGC
>CAZUAM010000768.1:0-3065 GCA_964618095.1 uncultured Planctomycetaceae bacterium
GCTACCGCAGCGTCCGGGCGTCGATCAACTCGGGAGCCTCCCCGTCCCCGCCCCAATCGCCTCCTCCCCGGACAGGTGTGAGACGTGTGTACAGGCCGAACCGCCAATGAACGCTGAAGTGGCTTGAAGTGAAGGCTCCGCCCCTCATATTGGGCAGAAAGTATCATCGGTTCACACGTCTTATGAGAATCCCCAAAACAGACCGATTTCTCGAAGCGACGGCGGTCCAACTAGCGCGCGGTCAGATCGACCCGAGTGGTTTCGTGCGCGCCGCGTTTTGGCCAAGAGTGTTCCGAAAACCCGTGGCGCGTGAGACTCGTCAGAAAACCACCCTTTTTGAAACAATCGTTGACTGGCACTTCTTGCGGCATCTAACCTGCTTCGGTCACATCGACCGGAAAGTAGTTCCGACTCCGGCCAGCCGCCGCTTGAGTCCTGCCCTCCGCTCATTCCTTTCCGCCCAGCGCCACGGCGTAGGCGGTGGCATGCGTTCGGCAGTGCGAGATGCTCACCAGCAACTTGGTGATGCCGAGCTGTTCGACCACCTCTTTGACTCCGCCGCGGACGGCTACCACCGGCTGCCCACTTGCCTCATTGCGGATCTCGATGTCGCGCCACGCGATGCCTCGTCGCCAACCGGTCCCCAGGGCCTTGAGCACCGCCTCCTTGGCCGCCCAGCGGCCGGTGAAGTGCTGGGTTGCCTGGGCGCGGTTTTGGCAGTAGCTGATCTCTCCGGGCGTGTATACCCGGTTGATGAACAACTCTCCGTGCCGCTCGATCATCCGCGCGATCCGCAGACATTCCGTGATGTCGGTGCCGATTCCGATGATGTTGGGCATGATTGGATGAGGGATTGGGGATTGGGGATTGGGGAGCCGAACGCCCGGCGCTCTTTGTCTGCCGCCCGCCGCCCAGGGTGGCAATGAATTGCCACCCCCCGGGAGCGACCTTCCCGCCTACCGCCCACTGCTTACTGCTTACTGTCTACTGTCCCCCCCCTTGCCTCGTCGAGCAGCTTCATCACTCGATCACGGCACTCCGCGTCGAGCCAGGCCTGGACTGAAAACGTGGAGCCTCCGGACTCCTGCCAAGATAATTGGAAGCCGGTCGGGCCGCACCCTGCGTGGCAGTTCAGCAGCCGGTATCGGGCCGAGGTGGGCTGGCCGCCCGGGCGGACCTCGGCCAGTTCGACCAGCCGGCCAGCGGTCCGGGCATCAATCCGGCCGCTGCGGATGACGCGATACCAGGTTTGGCAGCGGCTGCAATACGGCATCCGCACGGCCGGAACCACCATCGCCAGCGCAGCCGCCAGCACCAACAGCCCGTCCACCGCCCAGCTCAGCCAGGCCACCCAGCCGCGGGCGACGTAACCATGGATGTTCATGTCCCGCCCTACTTGGGCTTGGGCTTGGAGGTAGTCGGCCAGACTTGCCGGGGGTTTCGGTTCGTAACGCTGGGTCAACTTGGGGAATGCCAATTGGGCGCGTCGGAAGTTATCGACCTGCCGCCCGACCCGCCCACGCTCGGCCCGATATCCGATATAGTGCTGCCCGATGACCGTCACCGCCACGGCCAACACCGCTCCGAGCAGGACGGTAGGCCGGTTTCCGACCTGGCCCAGTCGCATCAGGCCAACTGTGATTGCCCCCAGCCCGACGCCCACCAATAGGGGGAATATGATGAAGGGCGCGAAGTAGCCCTGCGCAACGACGGCCGCCCAAGCCACCGGGACGCCCAAGACCAGACAGGCAGGCAGCCAGAGGGCAAAGCCCCGCCAGGCAAAGCGCCCCCCGCCGGCCGGCCCCGAGGTGTCTCGGTGTGCTTCTGGCCCGGTTTCCATACCGTCATGCTAAACGAGTTCGCTGAGCAGGAAAAGATGCACGCTGCTGCGACTTCAACGCTGAACCGACGGCTCCGCAGTAGCCGGCGGCAAACCTGCCGCCGGTCTTTCTGGCGTCCGCCCGACGCCGGTTGCTTGTCAAGCAGAGTCTGAAACCCAATACGTTCCGTCAACGTCCTAGGCCCTCACACCGCAGGCGCGTTGGGCCCGCAGAAGGACTTCGGCGGCCTTCTCTCTGGCCTTGGAGGCACCGTCGCCGAGGATCTGGCGGACCTTTTCCGGATGGGCTTCCAACTGCCGGCGGCGCCGGCGCGGCTCGTCAAAGAAACCTTCCGCCAAGTCGGCCAGCGCCTGCTTCACGTCCCCGTAACCGAATCCACCGCGACGGTACGTGGCGGCCATCTCCTCCCGCTGCCCGTCGTCGGCGAACAGGCAATAGAGCTGGAAGAGGTGATCGGTCTCCGGCTCTTTGGGCTCTTCGATGGGCCGCGAGTCGGTCTTGATTCGCATGATCTTTTTGCGCAACAGCTTGGGCTCCTCGAACACGTCCAGGGTGTTGTTGTAGCTCTTCGACATCTTTTCGCCGTCGATGCCCGGAACCCGGGCGGAGGTGTCGAGAACCTTGGCCGCCGGCATCACGAACGTCTGGCCGAAGTGATGATTGAAGCTGGCCGCCAGGTCGCGGCAGACTTCGATATGTTGCACCTGGTCCTCACCCACCGGAACCGTATCGGAGTCGTAGGCCAGGATGTCGGCCGCCATCAACACGGGGTAGGCAAACAGGCCGGTATCGGCCGAGAATCCTCGGGCCTTCTTGTCTTTGTAGGCGTGGCACCGCTCCAACAGGCCCATCGGCGCGCCGGTCATCAACAGCCAGCACAGCTCGCTGACCTCGGGCACGTCCGACTGCACAAACAACGTGGCCCGATCCGGATCGAGCCCCAAGGCCAGCAGATCGACGGCCGCGTCGACCGTGGACTGCCCAAGCTCCCGGGGAACGCGGACGGTGGTCAAGGCGTGCAGGTTGGCGATGAAGTAAAAGGCCTCTTCCGCCTCGTCCTGCAAATCGATGTACTGTCGGATCGCTCCGAAGTAGTTTCCCCAGTGGAAACGTCCGGTGGGTTGAATGCCGGATAGAACACGCATGGGTAGGGGTTAGGGATTGGGGATTAGGGGGCAAGTATCAGTACATTGGAGTCACTCAGGTATCAGTACATAGGAGTCA
>CAZUAM010000769.1:0-3061 GCA_964618095.1 uncultured Planctomycetaceae bacterium
GACGGCATCGATACCTTCGAGCTCGTCCGCGAGTTGCAGTCCCACGGCATCCGCGTGCTCGGCTCCACGATCATCGGCCTGGAAAACCACACCCCGGAGAACATCGACCAGGCCATCGACTACGCCGTCCGCCACAATACCGACTTCCACCAGTTCATGCTCTATACCCCCATCCCCGGAACACCCCTGCACGCCGAGCTGACGGCCCTGGGGTTGATGAAGGACGAGAGCGAGTACCACCTGGCCGATATTCACGGGCAGTCGATCTTCAACTACCGGCATCCGCACATCAAGGACGGCCTGGAGGCCGAACTGATGGTCAGGGCGTTCGATCGCGATTTTCAGGTCAACGGCCCCAGCACCGTGCGGATCACCCGGACCACGCTAGCCGGTTGGCGCCGGTACAAGAACCACCCCGACCGGCGGATCCGAAGCCGCTACGCCTGGGAAGCCCACGAACTGGCCACCTCCTTCTCCGCCTTGGTCGGCGGCGCCAAACTCTACTACCGCAACAACCCGGCCATGTACGCCAAGATGTCGGCCATCTTGAAAGAGCTTTATGCCGAGTTCGGCTGGAAGTCGCGTCTGTTCGGGGAGATTGGCGGGCGGTGGGTGCTGCGGAAGATCCGCCAGGAAGAGAAGCGGCTGGCCGCCGGATGGACCCACGAGCCGCAAACCTTCTACGAGCGGAACCAGGCCGAAAGCGACAAACCGGCCGTCCCGCTCTGCCGATACGCCACCCCGCGGGTCGTGCCCCCAAAAGCCAAGCCCCCAGCTAAGCGGCACAAGCCGGAGACCGTCGAGCCGGCACCCGTCTAGCGGGCGGACTTGTCCGCCGCTAACTCAGGGCAAGGCGATCACTTCCGCCGCCGGCGAATCAAAAGCAGTCCGGCGCCAGCCAGAGCCAGCAGTGCTAGCGTCAGAGTGGCTGGCTCCGGCACGGGGTGAACCAGGAAGCGGCTGACCACCCACGGCTCGAGGCCGATCACGGCACCCGGATCGGCCTGCAAATCGGCCTCGCTGTACATATCGACTCCCCATACAGTCACCAGCAGGTCCTGCGTGATAGCGTCAATCTCGAACTCGGCCCAGCCGAACGTGTGCACCGCCAGGTAGTCGCCCTCGAGCAGTTCGGCGTCGATCGGGCTCCCTTCCAGTCCGACCGGGTCAAGGCCTTGGAAATCGAGCTGGGCGTTGATCAACAGTTCGACGAAGTCGTCCCGGTCGTCGGGTATCACGGTGTCCCCCGGATCCGGATGCACCGGCAGCCAATTGTACAAGGCCTTTTGCCCCGCCGTGATCGCGCCCAGCGCCTCGGCCATCTCCACCAGCCTCGGCCCCAGCAGGCCGTCGTAGAAGGCCACCGGACCGGTCATGACCTCGAACGCATCGGTGGGAGTCGATACGATCGAACCACCGGGGCCGAGTTCCTGGTAGGCCAGGTTGTTGACGCTCGTGCCGTGGTGATCGGCGGCCAGGAATACCACGTTCTGGATCCCGCTCTGGTGGATGTGACTGAGCAGCTCGGTCCGTTCGGCGGCGTACCCCTCGAAGCGATCCTCCGCGCCGACCACGCCGAAGTTTTGGATCGGCTCGGGCACCACCACGAACTTCCAGGTGACGCCGTCTTGCTGCGACTGCAGCAGGTCGGCCTTCAGAGCGTCCATCTGGGCCCGGCCCAGAAGCGTGCGCGTCTCGTCGAACGATGCGGCCAGGAACGCGCCAACCTGAGCCGGATCGAGCGGATCTGCCACGGGGGGCAACTGCACGTCACGGAACGAGCGGGTGTCCAAGACAAACACCGCCGCGTCGCTACCGTAGGTCACGTTCCGGTAGAGCTTCATCTGCCCATCCATGCGATCGTCAGCGGGCGTATTCCAGACCTCGCTTCGCACCGGATGGTACTCCCGGTACGCCCGCATCGCGTCCTGGTAGGCCTGCGTCTGATTCACGTAGGTTACCGCGTCGGTAAACAGCGGGGGGGACGCGTCGGGCGAAAGTCCGGGCGTAGCGCCGCCGGCGTAATTGTCCACGATTTCATGGTCGTCCGTCGTCTGAAGCAGGCAAGTCGAGGCGTCTAGCGGCGCCATGAAGTTGGCGCCCAAGCGCCCTGCGGTAATCTCGCTATGTTTCGTGCGGAAGTCCGCCAGTGTGCGGGCCTGGGGCAGCCCCGGCTGGTCGGCATAGATTCCGTCGCCCAGCTTGATGAAGAAATCCAGCTCGCTGCCCGGCACGTTCTTCAGCGACGGATAGGGCGGCGCCTGCTGCCAGTCGCCGGAAGCGCCGAAGTGAAGCCCCGCCGTGGTCCCCGGTGGGGCGGCCGTCCTGAACCGACCCTCAGCCGTCGCCGACTCCGCGTCCGTTACCTGGTAGTAGTACTCCCTGGCCGGCTCCAGACCGCTGATCTCCACCTTTACCGGTACCTCGGCCTCGCTGACTTCCGCGCTCGCGGTGCTCTTGATGGTGAATGTTGGATCGGTCGAGTATTCGAACGTCACCATGCCGACAACCGTGCTGCGCGCCCACAACACGGCCGACTCCTGCGTGACGTCGCCTGAGGCGACGCCGCCCGGCAGTGCGGCCTGGGTTAGCGAAGCCGGCGCCCACAACACCGCCACTGCCAATAACCCCCGCTGCAACCAACTCGAAGCTACTCTTGCCCGGACCATGGATCACCTCCCTTTCGTTTGGGAATGGGCTGGACGCGCCATGGAACACCCACCTCTTGCGGCGGTCTCGGATTTGCATCGCAGGCCGACGTTCCGTCGGCCGCTAAACGGATCGCCTTCACCCGAATCGCGAAATACTGTTTACGTGAGCGTGCCACCACTGACTATTATCACAATTACCAGAAGGGCGACAAACCCGCCACCATTTTCACTCGGATTTGGCCCGGATTTGCGGCCGGAAGGGGCGCGGGCCTCTGCGGAGGGGCACCAAGAGCAGAATTACCCTC
The DNA here is from genome assembly GCA_964618095.1 of uncultured Planctomycetaceae bacterium. Taxonomy (GTDB): domain Bacteria; phylum Planctomycetota; class Planctomycetia; order Pirellulales; family Thermoguttaceae; genus CAZUAM01. Next base: position 2,957 of record CAZUAM010000769.1, read on the forward strand.
CCGCAGGGGCATCATCGTTGCCCGCCGCACCCGTCCCGTCAGGCTACTATCCCGTATTGTGTCACTTGGCACTAACCTCCAAACTGGGGGTATAGCCTCCGGCTT
>CAZUAM010000770.1:0-3052 GCA_964618095.1 uncultured Planctomycetaceae bacterium
CCTTTTTCGCTGGAATTCAAGGCTGCTAGCATTGCCAGCTTTTCACTTTGAGTAACATAGTAGATGGGCTGCCGAATGAGTCTCACCGGTGGACCGGCGGCGTACCCGGGGTACCTGGCACAACACAGGGCGATGAAGCGCGGTGAGAACTCTCCTGGAAGAGTACGTGCCCCACGTCTACCGCTTCGCGCTGCGCTTGACCAGAAACCCCCATCAGGCCGAGGAGATCACCCAAGAGACGTTTGTTCGGGCGTGCCGGCGCCGGCATCAGTTGCGAGACCCTAATGCAGCACGTGTGTGGCTGTTGCGGATTGCCGTCAACCTTTGGAGGGATCAAGTCCGGAAGGAAAAACGCCGGCCCGAGCAGGCAGACGCGTCGATCGAGGAATACCAAAGTAACACCATCTTACCTGATCGAGAGTTGATCGACAAGGAGGACGTACAACGGGCCCTGGAGACCATGGATTCGCTGCCCTCACGCCAACGCGAGGTGCTTTACCTCCGTGCATGTGAACAACTCTCGCTGGCGGAGATCGCCCAGGTCTTGCAGATCAGCCCGCACGCAGTCAAAGCCAGCCTGTCGTTGGCCCGAAAAAAGATGCGCCGCCAACTCAGCGACGTCTGCCGAGACCGTTTTCCGAAGGCCTAGGTTACCAAAATGAGCGTACCCGAATGTGACCGCCTCGACGATTATCTTCTCGGCGGGCTGTCGAAGGACGAGACTGCCGGGTTTGAAGCCCACCTGGCCGGTTGCCCCGCTTGCCGAGACGAACTCCAGCGGCAGCAGCAGATCGACGGTCTGCTGGCTCAAGCAGCCGGGCAGCTCGAGCCGGTCCCGTCTTCGCTGATCGACCGGATCGAACAGCACGTCCGCCGATCACGCCGCCGCCGCAGGGTGCACTGGGCGTGGGGCCTCTCCGCAGCGGCCCTGGCCGCTTCCGTGCTGGCCGCATGGCTGGCGACGGGCGGCTTCGGCACGGGCAACAGAACCCCGCCCATCGTACGCGAACTTCCGGATCCCAAGAGCGGCGGAGAACACGTCGATCCGGATCGACCCCAGGCGCCCCGCGCCCGCCCGGTTGCCAGCGTCGCTATCGCGGATCCTTCGGACGCGATTCTGGTCCCGGTCGAAACCAAAGCACCCAACGTCAGTATCGTTTGGATCTACCCAACCGTGAAGCCGGTACAAGCACCGAGTGTACCGGGCAAGGATTGATTCCCTTCCACCCGATTTAGGAGAGTGAGAAATGACTGCTCAGAGGATTTCCGATCGCCGGATGATTGTTCGCGGCGCAATGATCGCCCTGTTCTGCGGCTGCTGGCTGCTGGCCGGCCTGGCCGTCGGCCAGGAGACGGAATCGCGTCGCCGCAAGGCCCCGCCCCCGCCTGCCGCCGGCAAGAAAAGCACCAAACAGGAGCGACACACCACGATCTATCACCTTAAGTATGCCGAAGCCGAGTCCCTTGCCCGGGTGCTTTCCACCATGGCCGACGACAGCACGAAGATTGCGGTCGCCTTGGAAACCAATAGCATCATTCTGGCGGCGCCCCCGCAGATGCAGGAGCAGTTGGCAGGTCTGATCGAAGAGCTCGACGTCCCGCCCGCGCGTGACGTTGCCCCCGAATGCGAATACAAAACCTTCAAACTGGTCAATGCCCAAGCCCGAGATCTTGCGGAGGTCATTTCGACCTTTCTCGGCCCTGACGACAAAATCGCCGTGGACGAGAGAACCAATTCCATCTTGGTGGAAGCCCCGCAGGGTACGTTACTTTTCATAGATGCGATCCTCACGAAGCTCGACGAAACAGCCGACAGGAATCTCAAGAAGTACGGCCCCGAAGCGACGTTCCGAGTACGCGTGGTGTGGCTGGCCAGCGGACTATCGCGCGACGACGCTGCCGACCCCTCGGCTGACCTCAAGGACGTTCTCGACCTCCTGCGACTGATGGGCGTCAAAGACCTTCGCCAGGTCGGCCAGGTGATCGTCAACTCCACGCCCGACGGCCGCTTTCAGATCCGCTGCTCGCCGATCCTCAACCAGCGCTCCTCAGACCTGGAGATCTCCGGGGAATTCGATCAGCAGCAGGAAACTCCTACTTTGAAGATCGAGCTTTCGGCCAGCCAGGTGGAGGTGCCCCCTGCAACAACGGATGGCTGGGATCGCCGCAGGGGCCCTGAGAGGAAAACTCTGGTCGATCTTCAGACGGTAATCGCCGCCCCGCTGGAACATTACGTCGTGCTGGGCGTTGCCCCGGTAGAGAAGATGACCTCCGTCTTCATCGTGCAGGTCACCGCCGGCAACTAATCGACCGGGCCCTCCGGGAATTCCGCCCAGCGGCAACCGAGCCGAAAAGCCCCCGGACTGCAACCGAAAAGCCCCCGGACTGCGTCCGGGGGATCCCGCCCACGCAGTGGGCGGGCTTTTCGGATAACCCGCCGCGTGTCCGATTCCCGGACGGTCCCTTTTTTGCGCGCTTTTTCTGCGTTTTTGCGCGCCCTTTGCGCGACGGGACGGAATCCTGCCAACGCCGTCGCGCCATCCGTCGGCATTAGGGGGGTAAGCCCGGCACAATTCTCCACCGCTCTCGGACCGATTGGTTGACAGGGATGTAGTCTTGGCTCAAAATGACGTGACTGGGCAGATCGGCATCCGACGGGTACTTCCGGCCCATCGCGGTTTTCCTTCACAGTGGAGCAAGAACGATGAGAGCTAGCTGCGCGATGGTACGGTATGTTGCTTGCGTAGTGTTTGTAGTATTGGCCCTGGCCACCGGCATCGCCCGGGGAGAATTCGTGCTCGTCGAGGATTTCGAGGGCCTCAATCTCGCCTCCATCGACGGCCAAAACGAATGGTATGCCAGTAGCCCGACCAGCCAGGTGGTGACCCTCCCGGCTGAAGGTCCGAATCAGGCCCTCAAGGTAGTCGCTACGCCGGGCGTGCTCCACAAGAGTGCTACGATCCCGCACCAAGAGACTCGGATGCTCTTCCTGCGGTTCCGCTTCGAGGGGCAGCACGAATACTCATTCGGGATGTCGCACCTGACCTCGCCG
>CAZUAM010000771.1:0-3046 GCA_964618095.1 uncultured Planctomycetaceae bacterium
CCCCGCTGCTCATGCCCCAGCAATCCTCGGTTTATGAATAATCCGGGCTAGCCGGGGGACAACGTCCCGCGGGGAACTTCCCGGACCGCTTCGCGCCGAGCGGATGCTGCGCGCGGTTCACGGAACGCTTCGCCACAGGGCCCGTTTCCTCGGGGATTTCCAGACTTTTGATGCCCCGCGCGCCCGGCGGGGCGGCGGTTGGCACGGGTGCCTCTGACCAGTTTCTCCACGTCAGTTGCGCGGGGGGGCGGAAGATTTCCCACCCGCCGGCCGGGAACGGCTCCGCGGCATTTTCCGGAGATTCCGGCCCCGGCCAACAACGAATCAGGGTTTTTTCGGCCGGACCGCTCCACGGGTTTGACAGCACAGCTAGCAACGCTAGAATCAAGCCCGGTCGTTAAGATACAGTCGTTAAGATACAACCGAGGAACCAAGACGGCGTCTGCCGTCGAAGTGAGTGCCCTTTTTCCGATATCACTTCCGCCCATTCGGTAGGGCATCTTTGACGTCCTACCGATGGGAGGGCCGGGTGGACAAGATCATACCAGGCAGGTGGGATTCTGCGGAGGAAGGTGCGCGCCGGGGATGGATCGCAAGTGAGCACGGACGATACGGAGATCGTGTCAACCCTGCGTGCCGCGCTGGCCGAGAAGGTTGGCAGAGAACGATTCGAGCTGTGGTTCGGGGCAAGCACCCGGCTCGAGTTGAGCGGCCGCACCTTGGTCATCGGCGTGCCCAACGGGTTCTTTCTGGAGTGGATTCGTTCCAGCTTCCGCGGGGCGATCGAAGCCGCGTGTCTTGAAACGTTGGGGCAGGTTGCGCCACTGAAGTTCCGCGTGGATGCCAGCTTGCCCGATCCCCAGGTCGGGCCGACCCGGCCCGACGACACCCCCGCGGTCATCAAGCATCCCGGCTTGGCCGGCGGCGCGGCGCCGGCCGAAGCCGCGCAGGCGAAGCCGGCGGCGGCCAACGGTCCCGTCCGTTCGACCCGCCGCAAGTTTGCCTCCCTGAGTTCGTTTGTCTCGGGGCGGACCAACGCCCTGGCCGCGGCTTCCGCCGAGGCGGTCGCCCGCCGACCAGGCGAAATGACTCCCCTGCTGATCTACGGGCCGACCAGTGTGGGCAAGACGCATCTGTTGGAAGGGATCTGGACGGCCGCGCGAAAGGGGTGCCGCCAGCTTACGGCGATCTACCTCTCGGCCGAACAGTTCACCACCTACTTTCTCGAGGCCCTGCGGGGGAGCGGGCTTCCCAGTTTTCGCCGCAAGTATCGGGGCGTGGGGCTGTTGATCCTTGACGACCTGCAATTCTTTGCCGGGAAACGGGCCACCCAAGTGGAGTTGTTGCACACGGTCGATACGCTGCTGCGGCAGGGACGGCAGTTGGTCTTCTCCGCCGACCGGTCGCCTGCCGAACTGGCCGAGTTGCTCCCCGAGCTGACCACCCGCCTGGAAAGCGGCATGGTCTGTCGCATCGAACCGCCCGACTACGCCACCCGACTGGGGATCCTCGCCCAAATGGCCGCCCGCCGCCAAATGAACCTCCCGCCGGAAGTGCAGCAGTTCATCGCCTCGCGCCTCACGAACCACGCCCGGGAACTCTCCGGAGCACTCTGCCGTTTGCAGGCCACCAGCGAGGTGCTCGGCCAGCCGATCGCGCTGCCGCTGGCCGAGGAGGCGCTGGCCGAGATGATTCGCCACAGTGGCCGGGTAGTGCGGCTGCCGGACATCGAAAGGGCGGTCTGCGACGTGTTCGGAGTGGAGCCGGCCAGTCTGCACTCGGCACGCAAGGCCAAACGCGTCAGCCACCCGCGGATGCTGGCGATGTGGCTCGCCCGAAGGCACACCCGGGCGGCCCTGAGCGAGATCGGCGAATTCTTCGGCCGCCGCAGTCACAGCACGGTGATCTCGGCCCAGAAACGCGTCGATGGCTGGATGGCCGCCGGCGAGCCGCTGGTCCTGGCCGATCGCACCTGGGACGTCGACGAGGCCATCCGGCAGGTCGAGCAGAAACTGCGAGCGGGCTAAGCAGCTTCAGCCCGCGGGGCTTCAGCCGGCCACACGGCGGGCAAGCCCGCCCGCTAAACAGCCATCGGCGACGGCTCACACGAACTTCGTCACGCCCGGCATGGCGATCTTGTAGTGGCCGTCTTGGTCGGGCAACGTGGGCGGGTCGGCGTCCCAGGTGTAGCTTGCCGGCGAGAGGTCCTGTTTGGAGTTGATCGCCTGCTCCCAGGTGATCGTCTGCCCGGTGTAGTTGACCATCCGGCCGAGGACGGCCAGCATAGTGCTCGTGGCCATGTAGCGGCCGTTGTTGATCGTGTTGCCGGAGCGGATGGCACGAAAGAGCGCCTCGTGCTCGAGGCGGTACATGTTGCCCTTTTTCAGCGAACGCTCGGCGCGCCAGGGATTCTCGCCCGTGATCTCGTAACCATTGAGCACGTTGCAGACGCCCTTGGTGCCGAAGAAGTAATCGGTCGTGCCCCCGCTGCACCCGGCCTGTTGGCGGCAGTAGGAGTACATCCGGGCGCCGCCGGCGTATTCGTAGACCACGGCGTGGTGGTCGTAGATGTCGCCGTACTTGGGATCGGTGCGGACCTGGCGGCCGCCGAGTCCCCAGGCCCTAAGCGGCGGCTTGTCACCCATCGCCCAGGACCCTTTGTCCAGGCTGTGCACGTGCTGCTCGCAGTTATGGTCGCCGCTAAGCCAGGTGAAGTAGTACCAGTTGCGCATCTGGAAGGCCATTTCGGTATCGTCCGGTTTGCGGCCGCGGTGCCAGAGAGTGCCGGTGTTGTAGGTTTCCTGGATGGCCATGACCTCGCCGATGGCTCCGTCGAGCACGCGTTTCATGATCTCTTGCGTGGCCGGAAAGTATCGCCAGCAGAGGCCCGAGACGAGGTTGAGGTTCTTTTTCTCGGCTTCCTCGGTGGTGGCCAGGATGCTCCGCACGCCGGGACCGTCGACGGCCACCGGCTTCTCGCAGAAGACGTGCTTGCCGGCGTCGATGCAGGCCTTCAGTTGCATGGGGCGAAAATGGGGCGGCGTGG
>CAZUAM010000772.1:0-3044 GCA_964618095.1 uncultured Planctomycetaceae bacterium
TCCCGTCGCCAATAGACGGAGTCTGTAGATCGAATTGTTTCACAGGCTCTCAGTCGAAAGTCTGTTCCGGTCCCGGGAAGGTGCCGTCGCGGACCTCGTCGCGATATCGGGCGACGGCCTCGTGGATCAGGTCCCTCAGGCCGGCGTAGGCCTTGGCGTGCCGCGGCAGGCGGCCGGGAGTCAACCCCAGCAGGTCGTTTACCACCAGGATCTGTCCATCGCAACCGGCCCCGGCACCGATGCCGATCGTGGGAATACCCGCAGCGGTGGTAATCTCGCCGGCCACTTCCCCCGGGATGCATTCCAGGAGGATCGAAAACGCCCCGGCCTCTTCCGCGGCCTTGGCGTCGGCCAACAACTGCTCCCGGTCACGCTGAACACGATAGCCACCCAGTTGGTGGATGCTCTGCGGTCGGAGCCCGAAATGGGCCATCACCGGGATCCCGGCCGAAACCAGCGCGGCGGTGATCTCGATCAGTTCGGGCCCCTGTTCGAGCTTGACGGCCTGGCAGCGGGTCTCTTTCAGCACCCGGCCGGCGTTCTCGATCGCCTTGTGCCTGCCCAGGTGATAGCTCAGAAACGGCATGTCCACTACCACCAGCGCGTGCCGCACCGCTCGGCCGACCATCTCGGCGTGGTAGATCATCTCGTCCAGGGTGACCGGCAGCGTGTTCGGATGCCCCTGCACAACCATCGCCAGGCTGTCGCCCACCAGGATCCCCTCGATCCCGATGGAATCCAGCAGGCCGGCCATGGTGTGGTCGTAGGCAGTCAGCATGGTGATCTTTTGGCCGGCCGCCTTCATGGCCGTAAACTGGGGAACCGTGATTTGCCGATCGGCGGAACTCATGGCATACGTCTGGCTGTATAGGCGACTCAAGGGGTCTGGGCAATATCCGGTCGGCCCCACACCGGGCCGGTGCCGGCATCGGTTGTCAGGCGATGCCTATTATAGGGCAGGGGGCGTCTCTGTCGACAAGGGTCTGTCGACAAGGGCGCTTCCTTGCCCCTCTTGAGAAGCCTGCTGAATAAGAGCCGCCACCCTATTGGGGGAGCTTCTTGCAAGCACTGGATCCCGTCGGTAGCATGGGGGCCGGCGCGGGGCCGTCAGAGGCACTCGGTTGATGTTGTCCGGCGGCCCACAAACGATGAGGAAAAGGTGAGCTGATGAGCATTGCCAGAGAAGAAGCGAGGAAACTCCTCGACGAGATTCCCGAGAATGCAACCTGGGATGACATCATGTACCAGTTTTACGTGAGGAAGAAGATTGAAGTTGCTCTGCGTGAGGCCGAGGATGGGCACGTGGTGTCTCATGAGGAAATCAAGAAGAGGTTTCTTTCCAAATGAGAATCGTGTGGACTAGTTCCGCTCGGGCGGACTTGGAGGCCATTCGCAAGTATGTCGCGCGCGATTCAGAGTACTACGCCGCGCGGTACGTAGCGAGAATCGTCGAAGCAGTCGACATTCTCGACAAACGTCCTGAGATTGGCGAAGTCGTATTTCACTTTCAGGCCAAGCAGATCCGCCAACTCCTCTTTCAGAATCACAGAGTCTTCTACCACGTACAAGGAGACCATGTCTTTGTGCTGGCCGTCATTCATGCCGCCAGAGATCTGGATTCATTGGAGCCGAAGCCCTGGGACATTTCTTGAGAAGATCTTCGCCCACGCCAATCACAGCACGGAGTGCAATCCCATGCCCCGAGTCATTGTCCTGGACAACCTCTCCCAAGACGGCCTCGACCTGTTGGAGTCGGCCGGGAATATCGAGCATCAGGTCCGCACCGGGCTCAGCGGCCAACCGTTGCGCGAGGCCCTCTTGCAGTTCGACGGGGCCATCTGCCGCAGCGGCGTGAAGATCACCACCGAGGCCCTTCAGGGGAACCAGCGTCTCCGGGCCATCGCCCGGGCCGGCGTCGGAACCGACAACATCGACAAAGAAGCCGCCACCCGGCAGGGGATCGTGGTCATGAACACCCCCGGCGGAAACACCATCTCCACCGCCGAGCACACCATCGCCCTGATCCTGGCCCTCTCGCGGAACATCGCCCCCGCCTATCAAAGCCTCCTGGAGGGCCGCTGGGACCGCAAGAAGTTCATGGGCACCCAACTGGCCGGCAAGGTCCTGGGCATCGTCGGCCTGGGGCGGGTCGGACAGGCCGTGGCCACCCGCGCACTGGCCATGGAGATGCGGGTGCTGGGCTACGATCCGTTCCTTGCGGTCGGCCGGGCCAAGGAGCTGGGAATCGAGACCTTCGCTTCCGCCCGCGAAATGCTCCCCCACGTCGATTACCTCACCGTCCACACCCCCCTGAACGACGAGACCCGAAACCTGATCGGCAGCAAAGAGATCCGGATGATCAAACCGGGTGCCCGGCTGATCAACTGCGCCCGCGGCGGGATCTACAACACCCAGGCCCTGGCCGAGGGCCTGCGGAGCGGGCGCCTGGCCGGCGTGGCCCTGGACGTCTACGACTCGGAACCCTGCACGGAGAATCCGCTGTTTGGGATGCCGGGCGTGTTGTGCACCCCGCACTTGGGCGCCAGCACCGAGGAGGCCCAGTCGAGTGTGGCGGTCGAGGCGGCCGAGCTGCTGATCGACTTCTTCACCACCGGGGCGATCAAGCAGTCGGTCAACATCTCGCCGCTGGATCCCAAGACCCTCCAGGCGCTGCGCGGTTATCTCAACGTGGCCTACCGCCTGGGGCTCCTGCTGGCCCAGGCAGATCACAACCCGCCCACCCAGTGCCGCCTCCGCTACGACGGAGAAGTGGCCAAGAGAGACTGCCGCCTGCTTTCCGCCGCGTTTGCGGCCGGGCTCTTGGAGCACGCCATGGAATCGGAAGTCAACATCGTCAACGCCGAGCTGCTGTTGCGCGAACGCGGCATCGAGCTGCTCGAACAGCGCTCAAGCGACGTCGGCGAGTTCAGCTCCTTAATCACCGCGGAAGTGCTCAGCGAGACGGGCACGGCGGTCGCCGCCGGCACGCTCTTCGGCAACAACATGCCGCGGCTGGTCCGCAAGGGCGATTTCCGGCTGGAAAG
>CAZUAM010000773.1:0-3042 GCA_964618095.1 uncultured Planctomycetaceae bacterium
CTGACTCTACCGTTTTCTATGTGCTGCATGTTTGGCAGTAACTTGGCGAGATTCGCGGTGTTCGGGCAACCTGCGACTGGCCTCCAGAAGCGAAAATGGGGTGTATGCGGGATTTCGAGGACGTTGAATTCTTCCCAAGACCGCTCGCTCTCAGGCAACACATAGAAAACGTTAGTGTCAGGAAAATTGAAGAATGCAAATTGCAAAATGGTTCCCTGACATCAGGCAATTTGCAGTTTTCAATTTGCAATTCTCAATTTGCAATAGGATAGCGCGTCTCGCTTGGCTGCCGCTGTGCTATCCGCAGCAGAAACAGGCACTCACACGGCTTTTTGGGTAACCAACCGCGCAAAATGCTCAAACGACCGGTCGTAGGTCCGTTCCGCGTCATCGGGAAAGCAGCAACCGGGAAGTTCTCGGCTGCCCAGGTGATAGCTGATGCACTCGCAGCAGATTCCCTTGCGAGAACACGGCTCGTAAGTACAGTTGCACGACTGTCGATTCTGCTGTTGTTTGCACTCCATCAGTTACTCCTATGGCCACTTCTTGAGAGGAACGATGAAACCCCGGTTCGCGTGATCCGGCTGGGCTGAAATCGATCCCCATTTTCGCCCACCTCGCCCATTGGGTCAACCGCCGGCTATTAGCCGCCGGCTATGGCATGAGATTCCCGCCACCATGTACTACGCCGCTACCCAATCGCCGCCGGTCCTGGTATACTCCAGCAGAATTCCCCTAGCCTGTCAACTCAAGGAGGCCCCTGATGAAAGTTCTCGGCATTTCCGGCAGCCCGCGCCGTGGAGGCAATACGGATATTATCGTCCAAACAGCCCTGGACGTGCTGGCAGCGGAGGGGATAGAAACGGAGCTGCTCTCGCTGGCCGACCGCCCGGTCAAGCCCTGCACGGGTTGCCTCGGGTGCGCCACCGCCGAGGAGGTCCGCTGCGTGCAGGAAGACCCGGCCTTCGAGGGGATGGTCGAGCGATTCATCGCGGCCGACGGGATCCTGGTCGGCTCACCCGTCTATTTCGGCTCGGCCACCCCCCAGACCATGTCCCTGTTGGACCGCGTGGGCTACGTCTCCCGGCAGAACAACAACTTCCTCCGGCGCAAGGTGGGAGCGGCCGTGGTGGTTGGTCGGCGGGCGGGCCAGAACTTCACCTTCGCCCAGCTCAACTACTTCTTCCTCCTCAGCGAAATGATCGTCCCCGGATCGACCTACTGGAACGTCGCCTTCGGCCGCGGAAAGGGAGAAGTCGCCGCCGACACCGAAGGGATCGAGACGGTCAAGACCCTTGCCCGAAACATGGCCTGGCTGATGAAGAAACTGGCCGGTTAGAAGGAAACCGTGTATCTGCACCGAGTGCAGCAGTTGAATTGCCAGACTGACAATAGCCGGCAGACAACGTCTGCCGGGGACGCCCGGCGACTGTTAGTCGTCGGCTACTTGTCGACTCGCGCGGCTGGACCGGCCCAAACGGCAGCCGCAGAGCCTGCAAGCGTGACAGGACAACCAGCCTAATGCGCCTTCCGAAGTATTCTATCGGGATCGGCGACCGGTTCGCACACCAGGGCGCGGCCCAGCTTGACGCGGTGATCGAGGCCGGCCGGCAAGGTGTCGAGCTGACACCCGTCTGGAACAAGTCCCACCGCGAACATCTGATCGTCGGCAGCACTCCCGGAGAAATCCGCGACGAGGCCGACCAGGCGGTACAGACCCGCGGCTGGCCGGGTGCATACTTCGTCGACGCCGATCACGTCAGTCTGAAGACCGTCGACGGGTTTCTCGACTCCAGCGACTTCTTCACCCTCGACGTGGCCGACCAGATCGGCACCCCACCCGACGCCGGCGAACTGGCACGGTTCGTCCGGAAGCACAAAAGCTACGTGGGCCGCATTGAAATCCCCGGACTTGACCGGCCGTTGGAGATCACGGAGCAGGCCGTCGAAGCCGCGGCGGGCAAGTTCCTCCTGGCCGTCAAGCAGGCCGGCCGCATCTATCGCCGTATTGAAGAGGCCAAGGGACCTGATGCGTTTGTGACTGAAATCTCAATTGACGAGACCGACCGACCCCAGACGCCGGTCGAGTTGTTTCTGATCCTCGCCGGCCTGGCCGACCAGGGGATTCCCGCCCAGACCGTTGCGCCCCGGTTCACCGGCCGTTTCAACAAGGGCGTGGACTACGTTGGGGACCTGGAGCAGTTCACCGCCGAGTTCGAGCAGGATCTGGCCGTGATCGCCTTTGCCGTGAGAGAATTCCGGCTGCCCGAGAACCTCAAGCTGAGCATCCATTCCGGCAGCGACAAGTTCTCCATCTACCGACCTGTGCATCGGGCCTTACAAAAGTTCGACGCCGGAGTGCACCTGAAGACCGCCGGCACCACCTGGCTTGAGGAGTTGATCGGGCTGGCCACCGCGGGCGGCGACGCCCTGGAAATCGCCAAGGAAGTCTACCGCACCGCGCTGGGGCGATTCGACGAACTCTGCGAACCCTACGCCTCGGTGATCGACATCGATCCCGCCGCGCTGCCTTCCCCTGCGACAGCGGCCGCCTGGAATGGAGAAACGTTCGCGGCGGCGCTCCGCCACGACCCGACCTGCGCGGCCTACAATCCCCAGTTCCGGCAGCTCCTGCACGTGGCCTACAAGGTGGCCGCCGAGATGGGCGACCGCTTTCCCCGTGCACTGGAAAGACACGCCGACGTGATTGCCCGTAACGTCACCGAAAACCTCTACCAGCGACACATACGCCCGTTGTTTATGGGAGCGTAGTCGGCAGCCATGGCCTATCATCGCAACCCGCACTTACAGAACCGGATGCTGCCGGTCGACGTCGTGCTCGGCCCGGCCTGGTGGTGTCACCACGAGGGGATCACCTTCGACCAGGACTTCTTCTTCCACCCGGCCAGGCGCGTGGAAGTCGAACGCAAGATGGAAAAGGTGCTCGACGACCGCTGGGGCCGGTTCGGACTCGGCCAAAACCACGACCAGGACCTGCCGCAGGTCGGTGCGGTCCACCTGGCGGCCGGGTACCTGATCTCC
>CAZUAM010000774.1:0-3034 GCA_964618095.1 uncultured Planctomycetaceae bacterium
TGCCTTCGACACCGTCCAACTGAGTGTCGGCTACAACCTGATATTTGTTTCCAGCGTGCTTCGGACCGGCGACCAGATTGACCGTACCGTCAATCCCGGTCAATTGGCGTGGCTTCCGCTTGCCCGCGGCGGCGGCGCTCCGTCCAGCGCCTTGCGGCCCCAAGCGCGGCTGGACGATTCGGAGCTGTGGATCCACGGCATCAGTTTCGGTGCGGAGTTGCGTTGGTGAGACTATGCTATCGCCGGCCCGAGACTCATCCTCCCGCAACCCTCAACGTCTCCGCAAGCCACCCGTCTTGAACAAGGGGCAGATGGCGTCCGCGCAGTTCCCCCGTGCTGCGTGTAGCCCAGCCTGAGCGAACCGGGGCCCCCTCAATCTCATCCCGCTTGCCAGAGCGCGGGCCTGCGAGGAAGGACTCCTGGCGGTGAATCCAGCGGGCAGCGTAGTGGAGGCGACCGAGGCGCGGTCGACGCCAGCCGATGCAGACCATCCGTCCTGCGTCGAACGCCTGGAACGTGGTTCAAGAAAATGGAAGGCCGCACCCCCACATCATGTGGGGATGCGGCCACTGCCGGGGGAAGCAAGCAGTTACTTCCGGGGGGAAGCTACTGCACGACACACGCACGCTCGGTAAGATCCCGAGCACAGGTGATGAATCGTTCGTGGCCTCCTTTTGCGAGGGTCTCTTGCCGAATCGTTGGCCGATCGGCGGTCCGCCGGGATGGCTTTCTGCGGCCTCCTGGAGTCCGCATTGACTTCTTGTGTCGCCCCAATTATCCCGCCCGGGCGTATTTTTGTCAAGCATTTCCTTTATTATTGTCCGGCCGGCTGCCCCAGATGCCAGGCTATTGCTGCTGAGTTGGCGGCGATGAGCCGGGGTCCACCCGCCTGCCGGCTAGACGGAACCGCCACACGGATCTCCGGGAGGGCAACTGGACACTTTGTTGCCCGGGCAGAATCGATTGATCACCGGCCAGGGTAGGATTCAGTCGGCGGTCGGGCCGACCACACGCCCTGGATCGCGGTGCCGCACGACGCGCACTTGCCGTGGTCGAAATTCACCTCCCGAACGCTGTAGATATCCCGCTCGATGACCGGTTTATTGCACCCCGGACAGAAGGTCGTTTGTGCGTCGGCGACCTCCTCCTCGCGGCAGTTGCCGATGTAGACGTAGCGCAGCCCGGCAGCGCGGGCGATGGAGCGGACCTCGGTCAGCACCTCGACCGGCGTGGACGGCAGGTGGGTGAGCTTGTGGTGAGGGCTGAACCGGGAGAAGTGCAGCGGATGGTCCGGCCCCAGGTTTTCCAACATCCAGTCGCACATCCGGCGGATCATGTCCGGCTGGTCGGTGTAGGTGGGCACGATGAGGTTGGTCACCTCGAACCACACCCCTTCGCGCTTGAGCGTCTTCAAGGTCGACAGGATTGGTTCGAGCTTGCCGGAGTTGAGCTTGCCGTAGATCTCCTCGCTGAAACTCTTCAGGTCGACGTTGGCCGCGTCGAGGTAGCGGCACAACTCCACCAGCGGCTTCTGCTGGATGTAGCCGCAGGTGACCCAGACGTTCTTGATCCCCTTTGCCCGGGCCGCCCGGGCGGTGTCGAACATGTACTCGTACCAGGAGGTCGGTTCCGAGTACGTGTAGGCGATCGAGGGGCAATCGAAATACTCGGCCAGCGCGACCACGTCGTCGGGAAACATGCTCAGGCGGTCGACGTCCGCGCGCGTGACCGAGTGCAAGTATTCGGGGTTGCGCCGGACGGATTCTCCGCGGGGATCTTTCGTCTCCTCCGGTTTGCGTTGCGAGATGTCCCAGTTCTGACAGTTCAGACAGCGAAAACCGCATCCGGAACAGGCAATCGAGTAGACGTTGGTGCCGGGGATGAAGTGGAACAGGGGCTTCTTCTCGATGGGGTCGGTGTGGAACGAACAGGGATTGCCGTAGGCCATGGTGTACAAGGTGCCGTCCTTGTGGACCTTGTTCCGGCATCGGCCGCGGTCCTCCGGTTCCAGCAGGCACTCGTTGGGACAGAGCTGGCACTGGGCGTTTGCGCCCAGCTTCAAATAGTGCCGTGCCTCTTTGACCCAGCCGCGCTTCTTCCAGAGTTCCCAGAGCTTTCCCTTGGGGGCCCCATTCTTGAAGACGGCGGCGGCGGCCAGCCGCTCGCCCAGGCCCCGGGCATAGTACACCACGGCCCCACCCAACGACAAACACGCCAGCCCCGACGCGCCGTACTTGAGGACCCGTCGGCGAGAGACCTTGCGCGACGGCGGGGCGGCCTGGCCGTCGGGACCCTGGGGATCGTTTACCTGGAGGTCCTTGTCTTGATCCATCCCCACCTCCTGAATGCCAGGTAGATGGTGGCTGAGGAATGCACGAGAAAAACGGCGATCAGCGGCCAGCTCCAATCCTGGTGGACCAACCTGGCCGCGTTGGGCTCGATCAGCTTGTTCAACCCGAACTGCGAAAGAATCGCCAGGCCCGTGACAATGTATAATAGCATCAGCGGGAGCAGCAGCCAACCACTAATTCGGGCAGTTTTGATCAGGTAGTAGTGGACGTTCTTTCTGGGCATGGATGAGCTGCTCCCGGTCAGTGGCGTGCCGTAATCAGAATCACCGCGCCGCTGGCGACGTTCAACCCCGCCGCCAGCAGGCAAACCGCTACGACCCCGATCACGGGGATCAGCAGGGTGCTGACCAACAGGGCCCCCAGGGCGGCGCCGAGGTAATCGGCGGTGTAGAGCCGGGCGGCCGTGGAGGTGACGGCGTGCAAATCGGTCTTCTGGGCCGGTGCAGACTTCGCCCGCGCCAGTACGGCCTTGCCAGCCAAAGGAAACTCCAGGCCCACCAGGACCGCCAGCAGGAGGGCCGCCAGCGGAATCACCACCCGCGAGGCCACCGCGGCCGCCGCACCGCCCAGGCCGCCCAGGCAGAGCAACACCAGCGGCAGACAGACGGCGTAGGCAGCGATGGCCAGTTCCAGCTTGGCCAGGTCCTTAGGGGTCCGGCGGGGCAGGATGCGGTTCATGGTAA
>CAZUAM010000775.1:0-3032 GCA_964618095.1 uncultured Planctomycetaceae bacterium
AACTCCTCCCAGACGTTCTTGCCGCCTTCGGTCTTCAGGCCCCAGGAGACTTTGCCCCAGATGCGTTCCACCTGCTCGCCGGTCCCCGCATAGCCCGGCTCGCCGTGGCCGGCGATGACCATGTTGAAGACGTCGGGGTAGCGGAGCCCCAGGTGCAGCGCCCCGCTGCCGCCGGCCCCACCCTGGCAGCCGGTGACCAGGATGCGACGGCGATCGACCGGCCATTTCTTGGCCGCCCAATCGATGAACCACAATAGCCGCTTCTCCGTGTAGTTGCCCACTACGCCGTCGCTCCAGCCGCGGAGCGTGCCGTAGGCCTCGTGATAACCGTACCACCAGGTTTTCAGCGGGAAGTCGTAGGGACAGAGCACGACGCTGCCGGGCTCGATGCGGTAGTGCGTCCGCCAGAAGCTGTAACCGTCGCGGTGGAGGTTCAATTCCAGCGGCACACCGCTCGAACTTCTGCTCACCTCATGGGGCACGCCTACCGACCAGTTGTGATAGTCGGAGGGCCGGTTCGAGTAGGGTGGGGCGACCCAGCGGACATAGTGTAGCCGCCGCTGGTCGTAGTTGAACAACGGCATCCGCGGCAGCTCGCCCTGGAGTACCGGTTCCGGCTCGGCCACCGATTCGGAGATCGGCCCCGTGGCGTTGGCGCCGCGGCGAAGCTGAACCGTGTTCTCCACCCCGTCAATCGACGTGACCACCGCGTAATAGACCGTCTCGTTTCGGACGGCCGTGTGGACGTACAGCCCGGTGCCGCTTGGAAGCGGCGGCCGGCCCTCGGCAATCACGAACCGGTCGATCGGGCAGTCGCGGCCGTAGTCGCCGTCGATGCCGGCGTCCCGGAAGGGGTTCCACTGGTGCCAATCGAGCACCTTGGCCGTGGCGATGAACTGGTCGATGGGCCGGTCGGTGTTCCGCCCGTTCAGGTTCCAGCATGAGAGGGGTTTTACCTCCGCGATCAACTCGGCCCGGGGCAGCGTCCGGGCGGTGATCGGCCGGTTCGAGCGGTAGATGCCGTAGCGAACCTGCCGCCGCCGGTCGAGATCGGCCAGCACGGTCTTCATCTCCCCCCAGGTGACCTGTCCATTCGGCGGGGCCTCTCCAGGTCGCACCGATGGGAGGTCGATCTCCCGCCATGTGATGAACGTCTGGCCCGAGCGATGAAACGCCCGTACCCCGGAGGCCGCCGCTGGCAGTTGCCCGGGCTTGCCCTCGAACATCACGTCCAGGAACGTGCGGTCCTTGAGCCAGCCGGGAAACTCCTTGACCCACACGCCGCCGCCGGGCCGTCCGGATAGCCAGCCGCCCACCAATTCGGTCATCTCGAAGGCGTCGTACCACGCGGCGACAAGCTCCAGCGGCTTGCCAGCCGTCTGTGGCCGGCTGCCTTTCCGGTAGGGAGCGGCAAGCGGGTAGATCTCAATCGGCCTGAGCACGGCGTCGTTTAGCCCGTCCACGGGCTCGCGTTCGCACCGCAGCCGCGCGCGGTAGATTTTGGCCCCTGGAGGCACTTCGGACAGGTCGAACAGCAAGACGGCCGACCCGTCGCCGAGTTCCTCCACGGAGATGCCCCGTCGCTTTCCGGTAGCCTGGTCCTGCTCGGCCCAGGGCGAGGTCGGCGTAAACAGCAATTGCGCGAACCGCTCCGGCACGTCGTAGTCGCCGCGGAAGGTGGGCGAGAAGGCCTGACTCTCGCTTTGTCGCCCGGCCCGGCGGTTGCGGTAGATGTTCGCCCGCCAGCGCCGGGGCATCTCGTCGCCGACGCCCAGGGCCGACATCGGCACGGCCATCTCCAGCGTCCAGCCTGCCCGGCCGACGACCACGGCGGCCTTGGCCCCCGAGTTCCAATCGGCCGGGTCGCCGTGGCCGTGGCGGTCGAAGATCGCCCCGGTGGCGCTGACGATGATCTGGAAGTAGCCGCGGCGGGGATCCGGCGAGAGGAACAGCTCGACCGAATCGTCCTGATAGGCCGGCCCGTCGGGCTTCGATGCCGTCCGCTTGATGCCGGCCACGTTGGGCTCGGCCAACTGCACGCCCACGTAGAGCACGCGGTCCTTGTGGACCAGCCGGGCCTCGGTCCGCGGCGAGGTCTGGCCGTAGCTTTCCAGCTTGCCTAAGACGACCGGCCGCGTGGCCGACCAGGCCGCTTCGTCGAGCTTGCCATCGATGGTCGGAGCGTCCTTGGCCGGGGCGACCCAGGCCTCGGGCAGCCGTCCGGCAGCGGGCCGGCGCGGCAGGCCGGTGGCCAAACGCTTGGTGACCACCGCTGCCTCCGCCGCGGCAGCCCACAGCACCGCGCAACACACGGCGGCGGTGCAAAGTCTGAACCACTGCCAGTGCAGTTTCATAAGCCGTTTCTCCCAGAATCACCGCCTCTATCTGGTTCCCAAGCTCCACCTGGTTCCCAAGCTCCAGCTTGGGAACCAAGGGGCTCGGGAGCATATGGCAACCCAGTGCCGGTTCCCAAGCTCCAGCTTGCCCGGGTTCCCACGACCCGAAAATCACAGCGATGATAGTATACCGCCGCCGCAACTCAACAGCACGGTCCGCCCCTTTGCCCGGCAGTTGCCCAACAGCGGCCTACCTGCTGCCCAGCCGCCTGGAATCGCGCCGCGCCCCGCTGCGGAACGACCGGCGCCCGCTGCTCAGACGGTCGTACGGACAACCACGTCTTGAACTGATCGGGCGACCACGCTGCGGCCCCCCGTTTGGGTCAACACCTTTGGTGGCCGCAGCCGTCGACAACCGTGTGCTAACGATCACACCCGTGTCGGCTATCGCGGCGGTTTCAGTTGAAGGTTATCAAACAGCACTCCCCAACTGCCGCCGGCGCAGCGTTTGATCTTTCCTTGGTCGGTGCGCCTTGAAGGTTCCTTGACCCACCATATAGCACGACAAATAACTCTGCCGTACGTTACCGGAAAGCACAAACTTCGGCAGGAGTTGCTCGGTGCGTGCCGGACGACCACTATTTGAGAATGACCCGACAGAAGGCTAGAACCTGTGTGCCACGGCCGCGTCGGCCG
>CAZUAM010000776.1:0-3029 GCA_964618095.1 uncultured Planctomycetaceae bacterium
AATTCCCGCCGCTCGCCTAAAGCTTGTATGCCCCTAATCTCGATTCGACTGCCAGCGCAGCGGTTAAGTGCGCTCTGCCACGCACCCGGTGGGTAGTAGTCTCCTGTTTGGCAGATTTCTCCGTGGTGAATACCCAGATGTTCTGCGAGATCATCTAACGTGCGCGAACTGGTTTCCTCGCACGCACGGCGGGTAATCTCTGCACACGCGCGCGCGTCGCCCAACGCATGATGGTGTTCAAACTCGATGCCCAGCGACCTTGCAACGAAAGTTAGCCGGTAGCTGACAAGACCTGGCCACTTGGCCTTCGAGATCATTCGCGTGCAAGAGTACGTGATTTGCGGGAAGGCCAAGTCGTACTCAGCGAGGGTGTTGCGAAGCACACTCATATCGAAACTCGCGTTGTGTGCAACGACGACTTCCTGCTGGATTAGCCTGCGCAGCTCTGGCCATACCTCGGGGAATTCACGTTCTTCTCGTACGTGTTCGGCCGTAATTCCGTGAATGTGAATGTTGTATTCGCTAAACCGGCATTCTTTGGGTTTGATGAGTGTGTAGAACGACTCGGCAGCTTTGCCATCGTGCACAAGAACCACGCCAACAGAACAAGGGCTCGAACGCTTCTCGTTGGCCGTCTCGAAGTCAATGGCCACAAAATGCATGGCTTTCCTGTCCTCGTACGAGATACTTGCGAAGCCTAGGAATCGCCAATACCCTAAACATAGGAGGGTAGCACCCCGCACAACGACTGTCAACTGGACGGCAGCCAGTCCGCCGCGACGGTGTAAAGGTTACTTTTACCAGGAATCCTTTGCTGCGGCGTTAAGGCAGACGCGTGGAACAACAGATCCGCGCAAAAACAAGGGCCCACTTTCGCGGGCCCGGTGGATCCTACCGCTGAGTCTGGCCCAGTTTCAGATCCGTTGATAGTATATCGGGATCTGTCGGCAGTGTCAACAGATGCAGACAGGTGGTTTTGCATAAGTCCCTTCCAGAGAAGTAGTTGCGTCGTTCATCCAGGTCCACGTCTGCGTGTCGGGGGGGCCGCCGAGAAAAAAAGTGCGAAAGGCCTATTGACACCCTATGTATAGATGTGCTATATATAGGGGATCGACACACCAAAAGGAGCAGACGCGTGGCGGAGAAAACCAGCGGCGAGATGATCCGGGGGAACCTAGACTTGTTGGTGCTCTCGGCCTTGGCCGAGGAGGCCATGTACGGGTACCTGATCCAGCAGAGCCTGGAGCGGGCGACCGGCGGGCTGGTGAGCGTGCAGGCCGGGACGCTCTATCCGCTGCTGCATCGGCTGGAGGCCGACAAGCTGGTCCGCAGCCGCTGGGACCATTCGACCGGCCGGAAGCGGAAGTGGTACGAGTTGACCCCGGCCGGGAGGAGACGTTTGGAGCATCAGGCCCACCAGTGGCAGGAGTACGTCCACTGCGTCCGCCAGATGCTCGCGCCGGTGCTCGACGGATCGTGCAGCCCGGCGGGAGGTGCACCGTGATGGACGGGATATCGCATCGCGAGTTTCAGAATTATCTCGGGCTGCTGGGTCGTTTGCTCCGGCTCAGGGCGGCTCAGCGAAGCGCCATCGAGGAGGAGCTGCGGACGCACATGGAAGAGCGGTTCGCGGCCCTCAGCTCGCAGGGCATCGAACCGGAACAGGCAGTTTCCATGGCACTGGCGGAGTTTGGCGACGCGGCCGCGTTGGCCGCCGAGTTTACCGCCATTTCGAGACTTCAGAAGAGGAGGTGGATGATGCGTTTTACGATTGGATCGATTGCGGCGACGATCCTGCTGACGGCCGTGGTGGTTTCCGTGTGGCCGGACGGTCCCGGCAACTTGGCCGACCCCGCCGCCCAGGCCCAGCAGGTGGAGAGACCGGCCCCGCCGAAGGCGGAAAAACCGGCCGCAAAGCAGGACGCCAACGCGGAAACACAGGCAAGACTCGAAAAGCACGTTGACGCCGTGTTCCAGGCAACTGCAACTATAGAGGGGGTTACCGATAAGGAAACTCACCTGGACGACGTGCTGGAGTATCTGGCAAAGGCGGCGGGAGTGCAGATGTACGTCGACCGCCGGGCTCTGGAAGATTTGGGCGTCGTTGCCAAAGAGGCGCAGGTCACGATGAACTTAAAGGACGTGCCGGCGGAGATGGTGTTGCGGCTGGTGCTGCGGCAGTACGGTCTGGCCTACATGCTCGACAACGGCGTGGTGATTGTCACCACACCCGAGGAGGTGGAGCAGAGCCTGGAGATCCGGGTCTATGCCGTCGGCGATCTGGTCCAGCCGCCTAGCAAGCCCGCAGCGGTAGAATTCGACCCAGGTCGGCCGAGCTATCCAGGACCGGCGGGCGCCGCCATAGGTGCTGCGCTTGGAGCGAGCAGCCACGTCTCGGAGCTGATGGACCTGATCACATCGACCGTTGAGCCCACGAGTTGGGAAGAAGTGGGCGGTCCGGCTACGATTCGAGACTACCGGGGCGCCCTGGTGATTGCCCAGACCTATCAGGGCCACCGCAAGGTGGAGAAGCTGCTCGAAGGGCTGCGAGAGGCGATCGCCAAACAGGCCGCTCCATCGGGGAGTGGGAAGACTGTTACTCCCCCGGTCGAGCCCGCGGCGGTCCCGCCTGTGCCCCCTCCACCCGGAAATCCGGGGCCCGCTATTCGATGAGCAGGACGCCGGTGCCGCTGAGCCGGTCGTTTTTGAGGTCCTGGAGCGCCCGGTTGGCCTCGGCCAGCGGATAGGTGGTGGTGTGGGGGCGGATGGGGATCCGGGCGGCTTCGGCGAGCAGTTCGCGGCCGTCCTGGCGGGTGTTGCAGGTGACCGAGTGGACGTCGCGCTCGTAGAAGACGTAGCGCTCGTAGTCCATCTCGGGGATCGGCGTCATGTAGATCCCGGCCAGGGCCAAGGTGCCGCCCTTCTGTAACGCCTCCAGCGCGGGTGGGACCAGCTCGCCGGCCGGGGCGAAGATGATCGCACTGTCCACCTTCAGCGGCATCTCCGAGGCTTTTCCGCCGACCCAGACC
>CAZUAM010000777.1:0-3026 GCA_964618095.1 uncultured Planctomycetaceae bacterium
AACGGGAAGTTATTTATCGGCCGATCCTTAGCCATGGGAAGGACATGGAAATGCCCTCCGGAATGGCCGGGCGGGAAGACCTCGGCCGGTGGCGTTGGACCGTGGATCTGCCGGAGGACCTGGATTTTGTTCGGGCGGTCTACCGGCGTCTGGCCGACGAGGAGACCTTCTCCTGGCGCGACGTGCAGCGGTTGCTTGCCCGAGAGCCGGCCCTGGCCGAACTGAACCGGCACGTTCGCCAGCGAGAACTCGTGGAGGGATGACCGTGGCCGGGACACTGCTGGTTCGCGCCGACGCCGGGTCCCCCATGGGCACCGGCCACCTGATGCGGAGCCTGGCGCTGGCCCATGCCTGGCAGTCGGCCGGCGGACGGGTGTCTTTCCTAAGCTGCTGCGGCGTGGAGCGATTGCGAGGGCGGATTCGGGCCGCCGGGGCGGGCTTGGTCTCCTTGGAGCATCCCCACCCCCACCCGGCCGATCTGGCGGCCACGCTGGCCCTGCTCGCCAGGACCAACTCGCAAGACGGACCGGCCGCGTCAACCTGGCTGGTGCTGGACGGCTATCAGTTCGATTCCGCCTACCAGCAGGCGATCCGCGGCGTCGGGGGCCGGCTGTTGGTGATCGACGACCTGGCCCACCTGGGGCACTACCACGCCGATGTGCTGCTCAACCAGAACTTGGGCGCAGAACGGCTCGACTACACCTGCGACGCCGACACGGTAATGCTGCTGGGCTGCCGCTACGCCTTGCTGCGGCCAGAGTTCCAGCGGTGGACACCCTTCCGGCGAGAAACGCCGGATACCGCCCGGAGACTGTTGGTCACCCTGGGAGGCGCCGATCCGGACAACCTGACCGGCACGGTGATCAGGGCCCTGGCCCGGCTCGACCTGCCGCATCTGGAGGCCAAGGTGATGGTCGGAGCCGCCAATCTGCACCTGAAGGCCCTCCGCGCGCAGATCGGCCGCAATCCGCCGCATATAGAGATCGAGATACTGACCGACGTGTCCGACGTGTCGGAATTGATGGCCTGGGCCGACGTGGCCCTGAGCGCCGCGGGAAGCACCTCCTGGGAGTTGGCCTTTATGCAACTGCCGGCCTTGCTGCTGGTGCTGGCGGAGAACCAGGAGCCGATCGCCCGGGGGCTCTCGGCGGCCGGGGCGGCCACCAGTCTCGGCCGGGCTGATCGGCTCACCGCAGAGGCGATTGCCCGGTCGCTTTCGGCCCTCTGCCGCGGCCTCAACCGGCGGGCCCGCCAAAGCCGAGCCGGCCTCCGACTGGTCGACGGCCGCGGGGCCGAACGGGTGGTGGCCGTGATGCGGGCCCTGGAGGGAACGCTCCCGGCAGACCAGGTGAAGCACCGTCGGGCCACGGCCGAAGACGTGGTGCCCCTGTGGCGTCTGCTGAACGATCCGGCGGTCCGACGGACTGCCCTCGGCACCGCGGATCCCGTCCCGCTGAGAAGCCACGCCCGCTGGTTCAAGCGGCGGCTGGCCAGCCCGGGGAGCTGCCTCTGGGTTCTCGATTTCCAGGGGCTCCTTCTCGCCCAGATCCGCTACGATCGGACCGACGCGGAGACGGCGGAAATCAGCATCTCGGTCACGCCGGCCTTCAGGCGGCGAGGGCTGGCCACGAGGCTGCTCGAGCTGACCTGGCGGAGGGCGTGTGAGCAGTTGGAAGTCCAGCGGCTGCGGGCGGTCGTCCGGCAGGAGAATCTCGCTTCGGCGCGGACCTTCGCCAAGGCCGGATTTGCAAAACTCGATTCCAGGACGGTCCAGGACCATCCCTGTCACATATTCGAACTCCATAAAACCGCGACCCTTGGTCGCGCCCTGACTGGCGACCGCGGGTAGTGTCCCGATTCGCGACCAGCGGTCGCGGCTTTACGAACGCGCAACCAACGGTCGCGGCTTGATGAGTCAATGCCATGACCGACAAGCAGATTGAGATCGCCGGTCGGCGGATCGGGCCGGGCGAGCCGCCCTTCGTCGTGGCCGAGATGTCGGCCAACCACGGCCGGGATTTTCAGCGGGCGGTGAAGATCGTCGAGGCGGCTGCCGCGGCCGGCGCCGACGCGGTGAAGCTCCAGACCTACACGCCCGAGAGCCTCACCATCGACTGCGACGATCCCCGCTTCCACATCGAGGGAACCATTTGGGCCGGCCAAACCCTCTACGACCTCTATGCCGAGGCCGCCATGCCGTGGGAGTGGCAGCCGGAGCTGAAACGCGTTGCCGTAGAACTCGGCCTGGTGCTGTTCTCCACGCCCTTCGATGCCGCGGCCGTCGATTTCCTCGAGCAGATGGAGGTCCCGGCCTACAAGATCGCCTCCTTCGAGTTGGTCGACCTGCCGCTGCTGCGGCGGGTGGCGGGGACCGGCCGGCCGATCCTGCTCTCGACCGGCATGGCCACCCTGGCCGAGATCGATGAGGCGGTCGGCACGATCCGGGCCGCCGGCGGTCGGCAGTTGGCCCTGCTGAAATGCACCAGCGCCTATCCGGCCACCGCCGAGCAGATGGACCTGCGGACCATCCCGCACCTGGCCGAGGCCTTCGGCGTGCCGGTCGGTCTGTCCGACCACGGCTTGGAGCCGGGCGTGCCGCCGGCCGCGGTGGCCTGCGGGGCCTCAATCATCGAAAAGCACCTCACGCTCTCCCGAGACCTGCCCAGCCCCGATAGCGCGTTCTCGCTTCACCCGGAGGAATTCAAACAGATGGTCCGGGCGGTCCACGCCGCACACGCGGCACTGGGCGCCGTACGTTACGGCCCCAGCGAGCAGGAGGCGCCCGGCCTCCGCTTTCGCCGGTCGCTATTCGCAGTAGAGGACATCTCGGCCGGCGAGCCCTTCACCCCCACCAACGTCCGCGCCATCCGCCCCGCCGACGGCCTGCATCCGCGTTACCTGGAGACAATCCTAGGCCGGACCGCCCACATCGACATCGCCCGAGGAACACCGCTGAACTGGACCCGCGTCAGCTAACCCAACTTCCACAGTTGTCTTCGCAAATGCCTTGTTTTCTAGGCTCGGTC
>CAZUAM010000778.1:0-981 GCA_964618095.1 uncultured Planctomycetaceae bacterium
CGGCCCCATGACCGATGGAGAACTGAACGGCAGAAATGAGGCGGCCGCGGAACTCGGGCGCGGCGCGCTCCACCATCAGCGCGAGCGATTCCATGTCGCCCCGAGTCCGCAAAGCAAACCCCAATACGACCCAAACGGCCAGTCCCAGCAGCGCAAGTCCTTGGAGCAGGAGAGAGCCCTGCCGAACTGCCAACGGGAGATCCACCAGCCAGTCGAGAGACATGATCAGCGCGGCGAGCAAGAGAAGCGACCCTGATAGAACAGCAAGGCGCCGAGAGCCTTCCATCCAGCACAGGCGAGCCCGCAGCCTCCGCAACTTCCCATAGACGGGCGGCGTCTGGGCGGACCCCGGTGAGGCGACGGCAGGCGCGGTCTTCATTTCAGTTCACAGAGCTTTCGCAGGATCCACTCCGACGTCAGCAGCAGGAGCAGAAGAGTGAAATATAGCGGCGAGGCCCACAGGGCGACTTCGCGTGTGTGGCGAATTTCTGCGCTGCGGTTGACGATCCTCTCCGGCAGCGCTACGGCCTCGTCCTCATGGAAAAACGCCCCGCCAGTGCTCTGGGCGACGCGGCGCAGTCGCGCGGTGTCGACGGTGACGGATTCGAACTCGCGATTCTCCGGCTGCACGTGGAATTCCACGGGAAGGACGTCGCTGTGTTTGGGGACCGTCAGCCGAAATCTCCCGGAGGAGCCCGCGAGGACCTCGGCGAGATAGGCGCCCGGCTGGCCCGGTACGGCCTTCAGGGTGACTTCACGGCGGGCGCTGCCGTCGTCCGCTTCGACGACGGCCATCGCGGTTTCCTCGGTCAATGGTTCCCAAGCGACGGAGCGAAGCGTCGCGGTGATGGCTACGCGCTGTCCGGGTTCGTAGCGCCGGCGATCGGTCTGGATGCTGGCGCGACGCGATCCTTCGACCAGCCGCTGGCCCGCGAGGCGTTGGACCATCTGCCCCCAGAAGCGCGTGTGAATGCGATCGCC
>CAZUAM010000778.1:991-2999 GCA_964618095.1 uncultured Planctomycetaceae bacterium
CGTTTCGCCGCCAACGCCACGTGTTGTCGGTGCCCATGAAAAGGACTTCCCCAGCGCCGTATCGCTGGAGGGTAGCCACTGGCGCGCCTTCTTCGCCCGGGGCATCCGAGCCGTCCGGCACGGCGACCAACAAGACGTCGGCAGCAGGCTTCGCGCCAGCGACGGCTGCCGTCCAGTAGACGGGCGGCAACTCACGCCAGGCTTGCTCGCGACGCTGAGGGTCATTCGTCAGCACTAGCATGGGTTCATCCCGCGTTGGCAGCAACTGCCATGGCTGGGTGGCGGGGCCCGGAGTCGGCGTTTCGGCCTTCAGTTCCACCGGCAACACGGGTTCGAGTACGCTGTGCCGGTATGCCGCCGGCATGAAACGCTTGCCGGCAACGACCACCAGCGCCCCACCGGCGTCTGCAACCAGTTCTTTCAAGTTGCTCCACTGCGGGTCTGTCAGGGCATTCGGGTCGACATCTCCGAGAAAGACGAGATCATAGCTGAGCAGTTCTTCCCGTTGCGGAAAGCGTTCCAGGTAGGGGCTGCCGGGAACCCGGGCTGCCGCCGGATCACCATTCAGGAGGAGACATTTGAGATCCACTCGATCCTCGCGGAGGAGCATGGCCTGGATGTATTTGAATTCCCAACGCGGTGCTTGCTCGATCATCAGGACGCGGATCACGGCATCGACCACGCGAAGGCGTCCGGACGCCCGGTTGTTGCCGTCGAGCAGTTCCTGCCTGGCCGTTTCCACGCGTGCTTCGAGATCGAAAGAGCCGTTGTGCTGCGGCAGAAACTCCAGGTCGACGTGCTGGTCCGCACCTGCGGTGAAGACAAACGGACGCTCCGCCACCTCCACGCCGCTGAAGCTGAGGACAACCTTTCCGGCCTCGCCTTCCAATCCCTGGCTGCGGACGTGCACCCGCACGGGCAACACGTCGCCGGCGAGCGCGGTTTCCGCGACTTCGAGACTGACAATTCCGGCGTCGGTCGTTTCGGGAGCACCGATCCCGATCAGGTACAGCGGCACGCCGCGTGACTGCAGACTGGTGGCGACGACTTCAAGCGATCGGCCACAGGTGACGTTCCCATCCGTTAACAGCACGACGCCGGCCAGCGGCTCTCCGGCGTGGCGGGAGAGCATGTCTTCGACCGCGCTGCCGGCTGCGGTGGCCGGGGCGTCCGGTTGCAGGGACGTTATGGCGGCTGCGTCCAGATCGAGCGCCGCTACTTCGTCGCCGAAGGCGTAGGCCGAGACACTCAGGCCCTCGCCCAGGCGGGGCAGCACGTTGAGTTCCTCGCTCGTCAGGATGCGCGCCGCAATTCGAGATCGCGTGGCCTTCCGGTTCAGATCGCGGATGCCGAAACTCTCGCTACGGTCGATGCCCACCAGCAGCGTACGGGGAATGCTCCGCGACGTCGTCAGCACCAGCAGCGGCCGCAGAAAAATGAGTGCCAGCAGCGTGAGAAACAGCGCGCGGAGGCCGGCAAGCACCAGACGTCGCCCGGGTTTCACATCCACCGGACTCCGCCGATAGACCCACCACGCAATCGCGGTTGCGACGAGCAAGATCACGGCCAACCACCCGGGCCACGCAGATTCCGCCCAGCGAACCGACGCGCTTTCCAAGGTCGCGCCGTCCGCGGTCTCGCCTCCCAGCAGTCTGATGATTGTTGCGGACATCATTTCGAGCGGCTAAAGCCTTGTGCAAGAAAGATCTCGGTTACGGCGAGGGCGAGGGCACCGACCAGAAGAAGTTTCCAGAGCTCCGCTCCGGCGCGCTGCAACGAGAGGATCTCGCCGAGTTTCATCCCGGGCGTCCAAGAGATAACGTTGGCCGAACCACGGAGCGTCTCGATTTGCGCCGAAGATAGGGTATCGGTGCCCGATTCCTCCAGGGCGGGTTGTGCGGCAAAGAGCAGGCGCAGAGGTGGCTCAGCGACACTCGCCTCGTAGATGCCCGCGGTCAGGGTGTTGACGAAATGCAGCGAGGCGCCGATCGGTCTTTGAACTCCCTTG
>CAZUAM010000779.1:0-2989 GCA_964618095.1 uncultured Planctomycetaceae bacterium
TTGTGTCTGCCGCTGGGCAAGTGCGCGGGCCGTTTTCGTGACGAAGCGGCCGACCAGACTCCCGGGATCCTCGTAGCAGAACATCGCCACGACGCGTTGGTCCTCAGGGGGCGGCTGGTCGCCGTCCGGAAGGGGCAGAGCGGGAGCCCCGTCAAATCGCAGGTGCTCCATTAACCTCCCATCGGGTGTGAAGGTCCCTGCATGCCCGACGTCGGTTACAGTGGCCATCAAACGGTTCCTCTCGTCAGTAGGTTCTGTTGACTTTCTGAAAGCTCGGGTGCCGCCTGTGCCTCCGGTGCTTCACTCGCGCGTTTCGGTCAGTTGCGGAAAACAAGCCGCACAGAGCTCCACGTAGCGACGCGATACTTCGCTCCAGTTGAGAACGAAGCCGTCGCTGCATCGTCCACTTTCTCCCATCCGTTGGGCATGTGCCGGATCCCCCAGCACGCGGTCCATCGCCCAGACGATGGATCCGGGATTATCGTACGTGACGATTCCGGTTTCCTCATGACGCACCAAGTGGGCGGGGCCCCCATGCGTGGTGATGACCGGCCGTCCGGCACGACGCGCCAAATCGACCACGGCGTCGTCGAAGGGAACTCGGTACCGCGAGGGCAACACCAACGCCTCGGACGCCCGCAGCAGCCGCGTCAACCGTGCCGATTCCACGTGCCCCAGCAAACGCACGGCGGAACTGAGACCCAGCTCGCCGGCACGATGTTCCAGTTGGCCGTATTGACCACCTTCACCGGCAAACGCCACGTGCAGGTTGGACCATCGCCGCAAGAGCGCGGGAAGTGCTTCGATGATCAGGTCCCCCCCGGCGGCACGTTCCAGGGGACCGATGAACAACACCAGCCGATCGAGCGGACCGACGCCAATCCCGCCTTTTACCTCTCCGTAATCGAGCGGACACTCCCACTCGTTGGCCAGCCTGCCCTCCATCGGGAACGCGTGTACCCGGGTACCGTCGATTCCCAATTCCACCAGCGCCTTCCCTCGCAGCCAGTCGGGCGCCAGAACGCAATCCACGCTGGACGCAATGTCCCCTTCCGCCTTTTCGATTTCCAGCGACAGGCTGCTGGGCGAGGCACCGTTGCGGCGCGCCGTTTCGGTCGAGCTCAGCGACAGGATCGTCGGGGTGCCCTCAAACCACGGTTCCAGGCCGGTCATCCATTCGTGAAGGTGAATCAGATCGAACGGTGGGAAATCGTTCAAACGCTTCCTTACCGCCCGGCCAAAACTACTTGCCTGCTCCAAAGGCGTCCCGCCTAAGCCCACCTCCAGCGGATGGTATCTTACGTCTCCAGCCTCCCGACTCGTGCGAAATCCGTCGCAGGCGGGAACGAACACGTGAACCTCGTGGCCCCGTTTGCACAGACCGGTAGCCAGCTCGGAAATGAACCTTACGGGAAAACCTTCCTGATCGGCTTCCGACGACCGGAAGGCAAATGCCCCAATCCGCAGCGGTGTCCGTAGCTTCGGGGTTCGGCGCTCGGTGAGGATCTTCTCTTGATCCCACAGACTGCCGATTTCCTCGATGTTTCCGTCGTTATCAACCAGCAACGCTGTGTGATCCCCATGCGACGACGGGCCTCCCCCGGCAAATGCTACGGCCGTTGAGCGGGCCGCGGGCAAGAACTCTCCGCTGCGGAGCACGAAGCCCACCTCTGCCAGTTGCCAAGTGCCGGATTGGGGCAGGTCGAAAAACATCTGCCCACAAGTGGCTGGAAGCAAGTAGTCCTGGATGCGATTGGCGTTCAGGCCCGTAAACTCCAGGTAGGACACGTCGTAAAGCCTCAGCACCATGCGGCAGTCGTGCCAGTCGCCGCCCCGCTGTTCCGCCGCGCGCCCGATCCAGTCGTCCAGGATCCGCCAGTGCGCAAACCCTCGGCAGGGAGACACCATGGCCAAACCTACGTGGTTGGCCATGGGCACGAACGCTTCTGCCGGCCTCCTCTCCCCCACGTCCCAGGCACAGTTCCGCAGGACCTCGGCGTGTTCTTCGGAAACACTGCGCAGGTGGGTGAGTTCGGCGGGATCGGTCGGATTGCTCGAATCGGGCGCGTTCCGCTGATCCGCACTCCCGAGTCTGCAAGGTTGTCGAGGCAACGTGGACGTGCTCACTAGCGGGACCCCTCGTAGTCAACGATTCTTCCTCTGGTACTGCTTCTGCGATGTGTCAGTCTGCCGGCTGCTCAGGCCACGTTGCAGTACACCTCTTCGGTCTGTTGGGCGATATTGTCCCAACTGAATATGGCATCTACCGCTGCCCGGCCGTTGCGGCCCATCCATCGGCAACGATCGTGATCGGCCAGCAAGGTCCCCAGACCCCAACCGACCGAATCCGCCGTATCGTCCACCTGCACCCCGTTCACGTCGTGCCAGACAAACTCGGCCGGCCCGCCCCGCTTGGTGCAGACCACCGGCTTATAGGCACTCCAACCTTCCAGAATGATGATGCCGAAAGGCTCGTTGCGGCTGGGGACGGCCAGGATGTCACAGGCCTTGAACAGGTCGTGAAGTTCCCGTCCGCTCTTCACGCCCAGTATCCGCAAGGCATGGGCAACACCCAATTCGTGCCCGATGCGACACACGTCGTCCTTCATGTGACCGTCGCCGACAAACACGAACTTCGCATTCGGATAGTGCCGCAGGACCCCGGGAACGGCACGCACGAGAATATCGGGGCCCTTCTGCACGACCATCCGGCCCACGAAAAGCACCGTGGGGTCCAAAGGGCCCACGGCGTACCTCTGCTTGACTTCGCCGGCATCCACAAAGTAGTCAAAAACCTGCGAGTTCACCCCGTTGTAGATCATCCGGATCTTCTCGTGCGGCACCTCGTACAACCAGTTGACTTCGTCCTCCAACCGGTGTGACACCGTGATTACCCGATCCGCACAATACGTGGCGTGCCGCTCATGGTCGTGAACCCGCGGCGCGCGCCCGCCGAAGCTGGCGGTGGTGCTGGTGGGCGACGATCCCG
>CAZUAM010000780.1:0-2970 GCA_964618095.1 uncultured Planctomycetaceae bacterium
AAGTCATTGCACGACATAGAGTTAAGCAGAATTCCCCCTTGGAACTTCGGTTTAGAGGTCACCTTTCCGGAAGAATAGACGAACGGTTTCGCAACCGTAGGCGGCCAGTGGTAGGGTGGGGTGCTTGTACCCACCCTACGGGCCTGATGGTCTCACACACCGATCGCGACGATCGTATTCGCATTATCAGTGCGCGGAAAGCCACCCGGCGCGAGCGAAAGGCGTACAAAAATGGCTAGCCTGCCGTCATCGGTGGTTTTGTCAGTAGCCGGCACGTGGTCGCGTGCCCGGCGTGCCCCGGGGCACGTTGTCCCCTGGCTACTGATACGCGAGTGTCTTACGCCGATTCCTCCTGGAGATCCTCCTGAAGCACGTCGGCGAGGAATCGGGCCGTGACGGAGTTTGGGCAGTTGGCGACCATCTCGGGGGTGCCTTTGACGACCACTCTTCCGCCCTCGTCGGCGGCACCGGGGCCGAGGTCGATGATATAGTCGGCGGCCTTCATCATCTGGAGGTTGTGCTCGACCACGAGCAGCGAATGGCCCACGGCCAGCAGGGCGTCGAAGCAGTCCAATAACTGGACGATGTCGGAGAAGTGCAGTCCCGTGGTCGGCTCGTCGAGGATGAACAGGCAGCGGCCCCGCTTGGCGCTGGACATGTATCCGGCCAGTTTGAGCCGCTGGGCCTCGCCGCCGGAGAGGGTGTTGGCCGGCTGGCCCAGGCGGACGTAGTCCAGCCCCACGTCGATCAGGCGCTTTAGCCGGGCCTGCACTTTCGGCCGTCCGCGGAAGAAGGTAAATGCCTCGCGGACGGTCATCTCCAGGACCTCGGCGATGTTGCGGCCGCGGTAGGTCACCTGGAGGATCTCGTCGCGGTAGCGGGTCCCGTTGCACTGGCTGCACCTCATGTAGACGTCGGCCAGGAACTGCATGTCGATCTGGATGTAGCCGTCTCCCTGGCACCCGGGCGGAATGAGGAGCTTTGTTCATGACCAGAAAGGAGTGCGGGTACGAGAAGGCCAAACAAAGTGGATGGCGGTCTGCTCACGATGGCAGGCCGGCGTGCAAGATGTTCACGACTGATTGAACCATCTGCCTGAAGAAATCTGTCTTCAGCGTGCCGACCTCCGCTACTATCAGGCCGCGATTAGCAGTGAATAGCTTCCCCGGACGTGCATAACTCGTGACACGCAATGAACCCGAAACAAAACTATCATCAACAACTGCGATCGCTCGCGGATCTCCGTAGGGATTACTCGTAATCTGACACAGGATCCAGTCGTTCCGGCCGGCGTCTGCAAGCACCGCCGCGGGCCGCATTTTCGCCTGCGACAGGTCGGAGAACGGGAAAGGCACTAAGACGACTGTACCTGCTGCAGGTGTGACCATGCTGCATCCTCCTCGGGGCGACTCCAGTCTTCGGCCAGTGCCGGTTCGCTCAGGATCGCTGTTTCAGCAATGGCGGTCTTGGGTTCATCCACCAAAACAGTCACGAGCGCCCGCCGCATTCTCGGCAACTGGACACAGTCTAATAGACGCACATTGCCGTGCTCATCGATCACCGCTTCGAACGTCTGAAGCATAGTTCACCTCCGTTTGCGTTCAGATTCGTACATCCACTGCGGATGAAGGTTTGAACCTGTGGTCATGCTTAGCCGTCCCAGACAAGAAACTGACCAAACATGATGGTACCTCATATCCGATTCGACCGCAAGGGACCCGACGGGCGGCACGGTTGGCTTGTCCAACCGTGCAGTGCTGGGCAAGCCAGCAGTGCCACGCTGCCGCGGCACTATAGTAACGCCCAGATGACGCAGTGAATGATCCAGATGGGCAGCCAGATTCCGCAGGTCAGTATCGTGAGGATCAAGTGCAAAAGATGGGGAAAGCCCTTCTTTTGCTGGATCACGGTGGTGGGCGTCACCACGGTGCTCACGGACAAGGGGGACGCCCCGCCGGCACTTGACTGTGCCAGTTCAACCGCGCGCTTGGCCTCCTCGGCGGCACGTAGCGCCGGGTCGAGCGTCTCGCCGCAGTACTGGCACTTCAAAGCGGTTTCGGGAATCGTGGCCGCGCAAAACCCGCACTGCTTTATCGCGGTCGGCTGCTGCGTAGCATGCCGGCGCGCCGGCTTCGCGGGAACGGCTTGAGGTGCCTGAGCAGGCAATTGCTGGGGGAGGCGCGCCGGCAGCGACGGCGGCCCAGCAAAGTGAAGTCCCTTCACGCGGCTTGCAGGGACCCAAGTGCCCTCTTCGCCCTTGCGAACGAGTGTTTCGGGCGTCATCCGCCCTTCGCTGGCGTACCGCTTAAGCTCTGCAGCACTCAGTGGGCCATACTGACGATCATCGAGGTGCAAATACCAATCAGCGGACATTTCTACCTCCCTTCGCGAAGACGATCGTTCCTAACGACGTGGCGCGTCATGCAGAAAGCTGAAACTGACCCGGAGCCGAGGATACCGGGGACAGCTTCCAGCAAGAATCTGCTGGAATGCCGCGTCACCCGACTATGAGGGTACATCGACGCCCCGAGGTCCGCAACTCCCTCCTTTGGGGCATGTGGTGGCTGGCACTGATGTGTCGCGGAAGGGGCGATCTGGGCAAACGGAGAACGCCGCACTCGAGCGACAACGGTCGCACTCAACGGATTCAGGCCGTCTCCTCTTGATAGTCCTGGTTGAGCACCTCGGCGAGGAAGCCGCCAGTTATGGAGTTCGCGCAGTTGGCGACCATCTCGGGGGTGCCTTTGACGACCACTCTTCCGCCTTCGTCGGCGGCACCGGGGCCGAGGTCGATGATGTAGTCGGCGGCCTTCATCATCTGGAGGTTGTGCTCGACCACGAGCAGCGAATGGCCCACGGCCAGCAGGGCGTCGAAGCAGTCCAATAACTGGACGATGTCGGAGAAGTGCAGTCCCGTGGTCGGCTCGTCGAGGATGAACAGGCAGCGGCCCCGCTTGGCGCTGGACATGT
>CAZUAM010000781.1:0-2969 GCA_964618095.1 uncultured Planctomycetaceae bacterium
TTCTGACGAGACCCTTCGGAGGCGGGCTGCTCAGTATATCACACCAGGTTCCTGCCGCTACCAACGATCTGAGGCTCGCCTCGCGAGGTGACACACCGCGGCAACCCCTCTTTGGGAACCGGACGGGGGGAAGTACAATGAGGGAAGTCGTCTGAGCCACCGTCTCACTCGTGCGAGAATCCGACCAACCACCCGATCCGAGGCGTCCGCTTCGGAACGGGTAGGGCGTCAACGGCAGATCGACGCGACGGGGGAACCAGCCAGGCGGGCGCTGGGGAGTCGGCCTTCGTCCGACCTTGGGGAGGCTAGCCAAATGCCGCCGGAAATTAACTCCGCGAGTCCCATGTCCCCCGGATCACAACCCCCCTCGCCCCAGCGGGAGCCCTCGGCCGCGCCCGGGGCGCCGCCGCCGGCCGATGCGCGGGGCAGCGTCTCGGCCGAGCAGCCGCCCCTGCGCTGGCGCGAGATTCTCGCGGTCCTCTTGCTGGTCGTTTTGGCCGACGTGGTGATCTACCGAGGGCACGGGTTTGCAGGCTATGCAGTGCTCTTCCTTGCTGCGCCGGTGTTCCTGGGGCTCGCGGCCCCTCGGCCCAGGTTCGGCATCAGCTTCTGGTTGCTCGGCCTGATGCTGATCCTGCTTGCGGCCAAGGTGCTTTGGTGCGGGTCGTGGCTGCTGGTGGCGTCCGGTCTTGCCTTGCTGGTCGCCTTCGCCATGGCCCTTTCGGGTCTGCGCCCTTACGTGCTCGAGACGGTTGTCTTTGCGTCGCAGACGATCCTGGCAGGCTACGAAGGCCTGAACCACTACCGGCGCTCGACGGCGCGGCGCGGACCTGCGGTTACCGGGGGGATCTGGCTGGACTTCGGATTGCCGCTGGCCGCGTTCTTGGCGTTCGGCGTGCTGTTCGTCGTGGCCAACCCCGACCTTCTGGCCTCCTTCGGCGAGACGATCGAGTGGCTGTTGACCACGCTCCGCGATTGGATCCTTTACATTGCGCCGAGCTGGTTGGAAGTGTTGTTCTGGTTTGCCGTGTTGTGGATCAGCGTCGGGCTTCTGCGTCCGGTCGTGACCCGAGCGCTGCTGGAAGAGAAGCCCGTCGCCGCGCCGGCCACGCCCGCGGCCGCACCGTCCCCGGGCCGCGCGTTGCTCTATTCGCCCTATCGCAACACCTTGGTGACGGTGGTCGTCCTGTTCGCCGTCTACCTGGTGTTCGAGTTCTTGACGTTGTGGTTTAGAGTCTTTCCGGAGGGCTTCTACTACTCGGGCTACGCCCACGAGGGCGCCGCTTGGCTGACCGTCGCCCTGGCCCTGGCCACGGTGATCCTCTCGCTGATCTTCCGCGGGCGCATTCTCCAGGATCCCCGCCTGGGAAAACTCCGTCGCCTGGCGTGGGTATGGTCGCTGGAGAACATGCTCCTGGCGGTCGCCGTGTATCATCGGCTCTACATCTACATCGGCTTCAACGGCATGACGCGGAAGCGGACCGTCGCCGTCTTCGGCATCTCGTGCGTGGTGGCGGGATTCATCCTGGTCGTCTGGAAGATCGTCCACAACCGCGACTTCGTTTGGCTCTTGCGCCGTCACCTCTGGGCCCTGGCGCTGACGGTCTACCTGTTCGCCCTCACGCCCGTCGATACGATCGTCCACACCTACAACGTGCGGCGGATTCTCTCGGGCGATCCGGCCCCCTCGGTCCAGGTCTGCATGCACCCGATCAGCTCCGAGGGCGTGCTGGTCTTGGTCCCGCTGGTACAATGCCGGGACGAAACCGTCCGCGAGGGCGTCCGCGCGCTGCTGGCCGGGCGCCTCGAAGAAGCGGAAGCCCTCGCCCGGGAACGCCAAAAACAAGGCTGGACGACCTACCAGATGGCCGATCGCCTGGTGCTCGAAGGACTCCGCGCGGAGAGCGGCACTTGGGCGAAGTACACGGATCGCCAACAACGGGACGCCGCCCTGAAGCGATTCCGCAAGTACGCCTACCAGTGGTGGTGACCGGTCCGCCGCCCACCCGCGCCACGGCGGCCACCCCGGCTCCGGCCTCACAGAATCTCGTTCCCAAGCTCCGGCTTGGGAACGTCCCTCCGCGAAGCTCCGCTTCGCACGCCCCCACATCGCGTGTCACACCCACTCGTACAGGGCGTGTGCTTATGTCCTTGCACCCACGCAGAGGAGTTGCTCTCGTTGCTCGACTCCAACTTTCCTTAATCTCGTTCGCAAGCTCCGGCCTCACAGAATCTCGTTCCCAAGCTCCGGCTTGGGAACGCCCCTGCGCGAAGTTCTGCTTCGCACCGTGCCGCCCGGCGTCACATCCAGTCGGTCGTCACGTCGATCAAGCCCGGCTGGCCGGCATAGTTCCGAGCGCTGGAATACCGCCAGTGAAGCGGATCGTTGACGTAGCCGCGGCTCACGGGATTATTGTGCATGTACTCGAGCTTCTGCCACATCATCTCTTGGTCCTGAATCTGCTTCGCTTGGCTGCCCTCCTGCCACACCTGGTACTGGCTCTCCGTTTTGTGGCGAAGCTTGTGCGCTCGCAACTGGCGGAGCAGAACACTCGCGGCGTGGCGCTCCGCCAACTCAATGATCTGTCTGGCGGTGTACGATTTGAAGCTCTGCATGACCGCCGACAAATCAGGAGCCGAAGCGATCAGATGCAGGTGGTTCTCCAGGATGACGTATCCAAAAAGCTTGAATTCCCTTTCTCGCTGCAAGTATCGCCATGAATCGAGGACAATCGTAACCGCTTCGGGGCGGGCGAATGCCGGGAGCCAGCCCACGATTGTGCAGGTCATGAAGTAGGGGTACTCGGTCTCGAATATGCGGTAGCGAGTGCGGGTCATGAGTCGCGGTCCGGGCGAAGCACAGCTTCGCGGAGGTCGGGTTCCCAAGCCGGAGCTTGGGAACCAGTTGTCCTAATCCTACGCTCGTGATTCAGACGTTCTCCGGCTCCGGATGCACCCACGGCTTGCGG
>CAZUAM010000782.1:0-2965 GCA_964618095.1 uncultured Planctomycetaceae bacterium
GAGGCGCGCGTGCGTTCATGATTTCTGTCCCCGGTCCCCTGACTCCTGACCCCTGTCGCTACCGGATCGTCCCGCCGCGGCCGGCGTAGCGCCGTCCGATACCGCCGCCCAGGCCGAAACCATAGGAATCCAGCGTCCTGTAGTAGGCCGCCTCGCCTTCGATCGCCGTGATCCCTTTGGACAAGGCCGGTGCCACCACCACGCGCCGGTCGGCCATCTCTACGCCCAGCCGCGTCAACTCGTCGGCGATCGCCCGCCGGCGTTGGCGGTCGAGTTCGGGTTTGCGATTGTCGAGGCTTTGTTCGACCACGATTGGGAAGGGAACGTGGCTGATACGCAAGGCCACCTGTAGCAGATGCCTCTGGCCGCCGGCGGTCAATTGGCTCGTCTGACCCTGAAACTCATGATCGTAGAAGATGAAGTCCGAGGCCTCGGCGTTGGTCTGTTGCGTCTCCCAGAGGGAGTCGCTCACCTGGCCCAACGGAAACGGCCGGTCGTACGGCGGGCCGAGCCTCTGCTCGCGCGACATCCACAGCCCGCCACAGCCGGAAAGCAGCAGGCAGCAGGCAGCAGGCAGTAGGCAGCACGTCAAAAGGGCTCGTGTGTTCATGATTCCTGTCCCCTGATTCCTGTCCCCTGACCCCTGATCCCTGACCCCTGTTCCCTAATCCCCGTGTCCGAACGGTCCGGAGATCATCGCCGGTCCGCCGGCCTGGTAGCGGCGCAGCAGTCGCGGCCAGACGGTGCTGCGATACTCGTGGGTGGGCCGGCCCTCGAGTCGTCCGCAGAGGAAGAATTCGCAGTTGGTCGGCTCGGTGACGTCGAAGCCGGGCAGGGGCGGGACCGCCTCCGGCTCGACCGGGTGGACCAGCTCGGGAGTGACCAGGATGATCAGTTCGGTTTCGTTTCGGGTGAGGTCTCGCCTGCCGAAGATGTGGCCGATGATCGGCAGGTCGCCCTGGCGGTTGCCCTGCATCGAATCGTCGAGCAACCCGGCGATCGCCAGCGTCTGGCCCTCGCGCATCTCTACGGTAGTGGTCACTGCGCGGGTAGTCAGGCCGGGGGTCCCGCCCGCAGAGGTCAGGTCGGTGTCGATCTGGCTGAACTCGGGCGCGACGTCCAGGCGGACGTGGTCCTTGTCGAGCACCGTGGGCAGGAAGGTGATGATCACCCCGAAGGCGCGGAAGTCGGTGGTCACGGCTGCCACTCCCTCCACACCGACGGTGGTGGGCACGGCGAACTCACCCCCGGCCACGAAGCTGGCCGGCTTCCCGCTTAAGGTCACCAGGGTGGGCTCGCTGAGCATCCGCACCACCCCGTGGCGCTCCAGGTAATGGATGCCGAAGTTGATTTCATCATTGTCGAAATGGCCCAGGACGCTGGGCGCACCGCCGGCGAGCTGGTTCAACAGCGACTGCACGATCATCCGCCCGCTTCCCACGTCGAAGGCCGCGTCGACGTCGACGCCGAAGTTGCGTGCGGCGGAGCGGTTGAGCTCGGCGATCTTCACCCGCAAGGCGACCTGGTGCACTCCCGGAACCTGCAACATGTTGATCACCTTCGTGGCCGCCAGTTGCCGGTTGGTCTCCTCGCGCAACAGCGGATCGGCAGCGGGCCCCTCGGTCACGCCGCGGCCGACGACCGCCTCACCCCGGATGACCGCCAGGATCTGGGCCGCCTCGGCCGCGTCCCGGGCCTGGCCCCGAACGATCAGCTTGTCGGCCACCGGGGTCAACCTCACCTTGCTCTCGGGAAACAACTCCGCCAAGACCTCCGCCAGGATCTCGTACTGGGCCTCGCGGCGCTGCTTTACCTCCGGGTCGGGCGCCACCCGAACCAGGTAGGTCACCGGCCGATGCTGCCCGTCTTGAAACCAGAAGGTCACGTGCGTGGCCCCCTGCCCCTTGCCGATGATCGACACCTCGCGCGGCGTGAACTGGATCACGTCGCAGACGCTCGCATCGACCACCGCCGTGCGGTAGACGTCCACGCCGGTCCGCAACAGCTTGCTGCGACGCAACACCACGGTCAACTCGCCGACGTGATCGATCACCTCGAAGGGCCCCAACTGGTCTGGATCGGCCGCGGGATGGACGCCAGGCGGGGCGGCCATGGACAGCTCAGCCGCGGGCGGGGTGACTTGGAGCAGGGTGATCTGACCGTTGGCGCGTGGGATTCTCGCCGGGGGGGAAAGGACGGGCTGAAGGCCGGATTCGACAGAACCGGCCGCCTCCAGCCGGGGCATGGTCAAAGGAGCCCGTGCTCCCGGATCCGCTTGATGATCGGACTGTCGGCCATTGTGGGAGGCAGCTCGCACCGCGTCGTCAGACCGACCGGAATCGTGGGCATAGGGCGTATTCGCTCTGGCCGCGTTTCCGCCGGTCTGTCGAACGACCGGGCCATTGCGGCGTCTTGCCCCGGCCAAGAGAAGCGCGTTGCAGGAGCTAACACCCCCGGCCGAACCGGCGGTCGCCCGGACTGGATTGGACGCCCCACTCGGCTTGGTCTGGGGCGGCAATACCGACGGGGCCCCGGCCGCCTGCGCCGAGACATCGGCGGGTTCAGTCCTCGCCTCCGGATGCACTGGTTTTCTCGTCTTGCCTGGTGCCGTCTGGTCGGGGGCAGGCTCGCTGGACGAGTTGATTAGCACCTGCATGCTGGCCGGTTGCACGGCCGGCCGATCGGGGTCGAGGATCCGCAGCGTGCTTTTCGGGGTCTCGCCGGCCTGCGCCGGCGCGACCGCCCGGGTCCCGATCAGTGCGAGCCCCACGGCACATGTAATCAAGACCCCGCCGGGGGCCAGTAGCCTCGTCGGCCTTGGTCCGGCGGCAATTCGAACTGCCCGGCAGGAAGGCGCCATGTGCATCATCATGAGTTTCCCCAGCTCTTTCCGTGCCAACGCCGCTTCAACTAGCACCAAACGGTTTTTGTGGACGATTTCGGTAAACCTTGGAAGGTCACGTTT
>CAZUAM010000783.1:0-2962 GCA_964618095.1 uncultured Planctomycetaceae bacterium
TCGGCGTGCTCGGCTGTGGATTCATGGGCCGGGC
Organism: uncultured Planctomycetaceae bacterium; assembly: GCA_964618095.1. GTDB lineage: Bacteria > Planctomycetota > Planctomycetia > Pirellulales > Thermoguttaceae > CAZUAM01. Next base: position 35 of record CAZUAM010000783.1, read on the forward strand.
GCATTCCAACGCTTATTCACTGGTGAACCACTTTTTTGATCGGGAACTTCGGCCCGTGATCTAGGCCTGTTACGGCCGCGAAGAAGACCGCAAAAAACTCGAACAGTTTGCCCAGCGCTGGGGCTACGAGTCGATCGAAACCGACTGGCGCAAGATCGTCGAGCGCGACGACATCGACCTGGTGGACGTCTGTGTGCCCAACTTCATGCACCACGACGTGGTGATCGCCGCCGCCGAGGCGGGCAAGATCATCATCTGCGAGAAACCCTTGGCGATGAACGCCGCCGAGGCCCAAGAGATGGCCGCCGTCGTGGAGAAGGCCGGCGTGGCCAACATGGTCTCGTTCAACTACCGCCGCGTGCCGGCCATCGCCCTGATGAAACAGATCATCGAAGAAGGCCGCGTGGGGCGCCCCTTCCACTATCGGGCCACCTACAACCAGGACTACACCATCGGCGCCGACGTCCCCCAGGGCGGCATGGCCCTGTGGCGGCTCGACTCGCGGGTGGCCGGCTCCGGGGTGACCGGCGACCTGCTGGCCCACTCGATCGACACGGCCGAGTGGCTCAACGGCCCGATCCGCAAGGTCACGGCCTATGCCGAGACCTTCATCAAGGAGCGCAAGCACGCCGACACCGGCAAGGTCGAGAAGGTCGACATCGACGACGCCTGCATGTTCCTGGCCGTCTTCGCCAACGGCTCGGTCGGCACCTTCGAGAGCACCCGCTACGCCCGGGGACGCAAGAACTACAGCTCGATGGAGATCAACGGCGAGCTTGGGGCGATGTTCTTCGACCTGGAGAACGCCCACATGCTGAAGTTCTTCCGCTACGCCGACCCGGAGACGGGCAAGAAGATCGAAGACCACCTGACCGGCTGGCAGGACATTTTGGTGACCAACTTCGAGCACCCCTACATGAAGAACTGGTGGGTGCCCGGCTGCGTGATCGGCTACGAACACACCTTCATCAACAGCTTCGCCGATTTCTTCGCCAGCCTGGAGGGCGGCCCGGCGTTCCAGCCCGACATGAAGTCCGCCCTGCGGACCCAACGGGTGTGCGACGCGGTGCTCGACAGCGCCAAGCAGGGTCGTTGGGTGGAGATTCCGGCCTGACGCATACAGCCGCGACCGGCGGTCGCGCCACGGCGCAGGAGAACTTCAGCAGCCGGCGGGGTGGTATTGCGTCGCGTCTTGCGGTACAATAGTGTCTGAGCAATCACTTGGTTCGCTGAGAGCGGGGTAGTCTAATGGTTACAGCCGAGAAACTTGTCACCGCGGAAGAGCTGTGGCGGATGGGCGAGCCGGCCGACGGCTCGCGACTGGAACTCCTTGAGGGGGAGCTGATTCAGATGACGCCGGCAGGAGTAAGGCACGGGCGGACCGCACTGGCGGTTGGGACGGTTCTGCTCACCTTTGTCAGGGAGAAAGGGCTCGGGCAGGTCGCCTCCAACGACACCGGCGTTTTCACCGAGAAGCATCCCGACACTGTGCTTGCCCCTGACGTGGCCTATTGGAGCCGCCAGCGCCTTCCGGAACCGCCGGAGGGCTTCGCCGAAGTGCCACCGGACTTGGCCGTGGAGGTGGTTTCCCCTGGCGACTCGCAGAGCTACGTCCACCGCAAGGTGCTGCATTACCTGGACCACCGGGTCGGTCTGGTTTGGATCGTCGATCCGAAGACGCGCACCGTGACAGAGTATCGCTCGCGACAGGATGTGCGCATTCTCGCGGAAGCGGACGAGATCACCGGCGGTGAGGTGCTGCCGGGCTTTTCGTGCCGCGTGAGCGAGTTCTTCCGGTAGGAGCGATTGGGGCGAGCGGTTGCGTTAAAACGCACGCCCGTCCCGTTCTTGCCCACCCGATAACCTCGATGAACTACTCCGCCCACGCACTGCACTTCCTCGACCAGCCCTACTTGGCGGCCGGCACCAGCGTGTCGGCCCTTCCTCACGGAGTTCCTGTGGCGCCGGCAACGCTGACTTTCATTCCAAACTCGTTCGCGAGAAGGCCGGCCTCATCCTGGGGTTCGAATAGGTTTGGATCTTCAGCGTGTAAAGTGCTAAGGAGCTCTGCGAGACGGCGTCCAACCCGCTCGTTGACTCGTTCGGCGGTTTCGTCAAGAAACCTCTTGACGTAACGTACGTCATCTCGGGTTGGCTTCAAGAGGCACTGTGGCCTAACGTGCTGATGCACCAGGAGTTGGAACTTGACTGCATCGGATTGAGTAATGACACCGACATTATGCACGATCGTATGCCGCAATTGCCAGATAACACTGATGATGCCATGGCGAAACTGCTCGTCGCTTGACTTTTGTCCTTTCCTTGGAAAAACGTAGAAGTCTCCCTTGTTCTCATCGAACGGATCGCCGAGCAGTTTGCGAAAACGCTTATTGATGGAATCACAGTCCAACCAGGTACCCGACTCGCAAAGCGATTTTCCAAGCGAATCTGCGCCGAAATGTGCCGCCAGCAGGCTTCCCTTTACCGGAAAAACGTCAAACCTGTCGTCCAAGACGCATTTGGCGAGGTGCTCAACACAGACAGCGGCTGTCTCTTTCAAGAACCTCTCGAACGCTTCTATAACACTCACCAGGACCATTCGGTGAAGTGCGCTCATGTGAGCCTCAAGGACCTTCTTGTAGAAACTCGTGCCCTTGATCTTTCGATGCACGTAGTCCCTGAGATTCCATGCGTCGGTGGCGGACCGTTTGTAATGCGCCAACGGGTACTCAGCGGCTTGCGGAAGCGGCCCGACATGTTGCACCACTTCCGAGATCTTCTTGCGCAGCAAGTCTGCTGTTGACAAAGGCATCGTTAGGAGGCTCCTTCATCGGACGACGTCTCATCAGCGACATTCTCGGACATCTTTGAGGACGATGAGGACGAAGAGGACGAACTGGGCGCGACTTCATCAGAGGCACTCTCGGA
>CAZUAM010000784.1:0-2955 GCA_964618095.1 uncultured Planctomycetaceae bacterium
GACCAGGGCCAACGGGGCGGCGAAGAGGAACCCACGGGCCTCCGCCGAAGCTACCCGGTCGAACTTCTGACGGCGGAAATGCTCAGCCAACTCAGCCACGGCCTGGCGAAAGGCGGCCGGAGCGGCCAACAGCGGCGTGATGTCGCGGAAGAGGATCCCGGGCTTGGGAAAATCCGGTATGCTGCGGATGTAATCGGTCAGCTCCAGCTTGCTCGGTTCGGACATTGCGCCTCTCTGTGGGTGGGCACTCGGGCGGGACCCCCGAGGGGCCCGGTTTTCGGCGAATATAGAATCCCCCGGAGTCAGTGGGAAGGGGGGAAGGCGGAAGGAGGAAGGGGGAGGCTAGAGGGGGCCTTCCAGGCTTTCGGCCAGCTTGCTCAGGGCTTCGGCCTCAATCTGGCGGACGCGTTCCCGCGTCAGGCCCAGCTTCTCGCCGATTTCCTTCAGGGTCCGCGGTTCGTTGTCGTCCAGTCCGAACCGCATCCGCAGCACGGTCGCCTCCCGCTGGTCCATGGTTTCCAACTGGTGCAGCACGTGGGTGAGGTTGTCGTTTTCGATCAGTTCGTCTTCGGGACTGCGGATCCGCTCGTCCATGATCATCTCGCCCAGCGACCAGCCGGCGTCGGTCTGATCGGTCTGGGGCGTGAGGTTGTAGATCCGGATGGCTTTTTTGATGATGGGGAGTTTTTTGCGGGGCAGGCCCAGGACGCGGGCGACTTCTTCGGGCGTGGGGGTGCGGCCCAGCTCCTCGGCCAGGCGGGTACTGGCACGCCGCCACTTCGAGAGCAGCTCGACCATGTAGGCCGGAATGCGGATCGTCTTGGCCGTGTTGATCAGCGCCCGCTTGATCGACTGCTTGATCCAGTAGCTGGCGTAGGTGGAGAACCGCGTGCCGATGGCCGGGTCGAAACCCTCCACGGCGCGCAACAGTCCCAGGTTGCCCTCCTCGATCAGGTCTTGCAGTCCCAGCCCCTTGCCGGTATAGCCCCGGGCGATGTTGACCACCAGCCGCAGATTGGCGCGGACCATTCGGTCGCGGGCGCGGATGTCTCCCTTGCCGATGGCGACCGCCAGCTCGTGCTCATCATCGGCCGAAAGCAACGAGGTTTCGTTGATTTCGCGCAAGTAAGTCTCCAGGGGAGACTGCACCAGGGAAACCGGCCTGCGCCGCGTGGTCTCTGTCATCAAAGTACATACCGTCAGCAGGGATTTGCCCCCAGCCAGACACAACTATCGACGGAAGATGGGGCGTTTCTGCAACCAAGCGTACGTTCGACGAGGTGGGGCGAATGTGCGCGAGTTTCGGACAATACTGAAAAGAACGACCCCACCGGTATTGACCGGCGGGGTCGTGGATAGGCCACACAATGGGCCGCGCAAAGCAATAGGCTAATTTGTCTGCTCCTCTTCGGATTCTTCCGGCTGTTCGGTCTGCGCGCTCTGATCGGCGGCCGACTGCTCGGGTTCTGCCGATTGTCCCTCATTGTCGGCGGCCGCCTTGTCCGATTGTGCCTCGACGGCTTCTTCCGCTTTTTCCTCGGCCGTCTTTTCGTCTTCGGTGGGGATGGGCTGGATCAGTGGACCGGAGCTGTCACCCACGCCGCCTTTCAATTCGCTGGTCCCGGCGCCTGCGGTTGGGGCCTCGGCTTGGCTGGCCTCGGCTTCGGCCTTTTCGGCCCACTCCACGCGCTTCCGTGAGAGCCCGATCTTGCGTTCGTCCGGATCGACGCGGAGGATCTTTACCTCGATCTGCTCGCCGACCTTGACCACTTCTTCAGGATTCTCGACCTTGTGGTCGGCCAGTTCGGAGATGTGCAGCAGCCCTTCCAGCCCGTCCTCCAGGCCAACGAACACCCCGAAGTTGGTGATCTTGGTGACCGGGCCGGTGACCAACTGGCCGGGCTCGTACTTGCTGGGGATGTCCTTCGCCCAGGGGTCCTCGTTCAGTTGCTTCAGTCCCAGGGCGATGCGGCGGCGATCCTGGTCGACCGAGAGCACGCGGCAATCGAGTTGCTGACCCCGTTCCACGATTTCGTTGGGATGGCTGATCTTTCGGGTCCAGGACATGTCGCTGACGTGCAGCAGGCCGTCGATGCCTTCTTCGATCTCGATGAAGGCGCCGTAATTGGTGAGGTTGCGAACCGTTCCCTGGACCACGCTGTCGGGCGGATAGCGTTCGGCGACCCTGTCCCAGGGGTTCTGCTGGGTCTGTTTCATGCCCAGCGAGATCTCTTGCTTCTCCTTGTTGATCCCCAGGACTACGACCTCGATTTCGTCGTCGATCTGGACCAGTTCGCTGGGATGGCTGATCCGCCGGGTCCAGGACATCTCGCTGATGTGGACCAGGCCCTCGATGCCCTCTTCCAGCTTGATGAACGCCCCGTAACTCATCACGTTGACCACCGTGCCGCGGACTTGGCTGCCCACGGGGTACTTTTCTTCCACGTTTTCCCAGGGGCTGGCGCTTTTCTGTTTTAGACCCAGGGCAATCTTCTCTTTTTCGTAGTCGATGTGCAGGATCTGGACCTCGATCTCCTGGTCGATCGACACCATCTCCGAAGGGTGGGAGATCCGCCCCCAGCTCATGTCGGTGATGTGCAGCAGGCCGTCGATTCCCCCCAGGTCCACGAAGGCCCCGAACTCGGCGATGTTCTTGACGATCCCTTTGCGGCGCTGAGCGACTTCCAGCTCGCTCAGGAGTTGGGCCTTCTTCTCGGCGCGCTGGGCTTCGATCAGGGCCCGGCGGCTGACCACGATGTTGCGGCGCGCTTCGTCGATCTTGAGCACGATGCACTGGATCGTCTTCCCGATATAATCCCCGATGTCCGCCGGACGACGGATATCTACCTGGCTGGCCGGCAGGAAGACGTTCACGCCGATGTCGACCAGCAGGCCGCCCTTGATCTTTCGGGTCACCATTCCGGTGACTACGACGCCCTCGCGGACGGTCTCCAT